>JAZSKO010000107.1:0-8538 GCA_045534875.1 Eubacteriales bacterium
GCCCTCTCGGACGCCGACCGCCAGATCCTCCTCCTCAAAGTTGTGGAAGACGTAATACTGCTTGAGCTTGGAGGTGTCGAAATAGATGTTTCCGCCCGCCTCGTAGGCATAGCCCTTCTCGATCAGCGACTCGATCACGCGGATAAAGTCCTCGATGCATCCCGTTGCGGGCTGAACCACCTCGGGACGGCGGATGTTGAGCTTCCGACAATCCTCAAAGAAGCACTCGGTGTAGTATTGCGCGATCTCCATGACCGTCTTTTTCTCACGCTTCGCGCCCTTGAGCATCTTGTCCTCGCCCGTGTCGGCATCCGAGGTGAGGTGTCCGACGTCGGTAATGTTCATCACGCGCTTGACGTCATAGCCCGAGAACCGCAGATAACGGTCGAGAATGTCCTCCATGATATAGGTGCGGAGGTTTCCGATGTGGGCATAGTGATACACGGTCGGGCCGCAGGTATACATGCTGACCTTGCCCGCCTCGTGGGGGATGAATTCCTCCTTGGTTCTGGAAAGAGAATTGTAAAGTTGCATATCGTTTATCCTTTCTTACCGCTGTCGCGGCTACGGAGTCATTTCTTGTCGTTCTTTTTCGTGGGCTTTCCCGTCTTGGCTCTTGTCTTCTTTTTCGCCACCGAGAAGCCGAAGCTGCCGAGCTTTGCGCCAAGCTCATAGTAATCGCCGTGGGCGTAGGCCACCAGTCCCGCCCGATCGAGACGGAGCTTTCCGCTCTTGTCGATCAGCGATTCCTCGGCGTCCACCGCCACAATGTCGGCCAAAAACATATCGTGTGAGCCGAGATGGATCACGTCGGTCACCCGACATTCCAAGGAGAGCGGGCTCTCTGCCAACAGAGGACACCCCACCACCGATGCCGGTTGCGTGGAAAGATGACATCGTTCCAGCTTATTCACCTTCGCGCCCGTGTGAACACCGCACCAGTCGGCGGCCTTCACCAGCTCCTTCGTGGTCAGATTGATCACGAATTCGCCGCTCTCTCGGATCAAACCGTAGGAATAGCGAGAGGGTCTGACCGAAATGTAGGTCTTTGGCGGAATGGTGTTCACAATTCCCGTCCAAGCGACCGTAAACACGTTCTGCTTCTCTCCGCATCCGCAGGTCACCAGAGCCGGCGGTACGGGCGCGAGCAATGCTCCACCCTTCCACAGAAGCTTTCCCATTTCCCTCTCCTTTCTCCATGGTATCATATTATTTAAAAATTATAGCATATTTTCCTCCTTCTGTCAAGCCCTTGACAGGGGAAAGGTCTTGACATTTTCAGCCTATTGTGCTATACTGTTACTGTTCAAAAAACCAAAATAAGGAGAACACGATCATGAAAAAGCTTACATCCCTTCTCTTGGCCGTCTGCCTGTGCCTGTCACTCGGAGGACTTTTGATCTCCTGCGACGAAAAGCATGAGCACACCTACTCCAAGGACTGGACAAACAACCCCGCTCAGCACTGGCACGCTTGCACCGAAAAGGACTGCACCGAAACGGCAGATAAGGCCGACCACACCTGGAATCAAGGCACCATCACCGTTACCCCCACCAAGCAAACGCCCGGCACCATCGTTTACGCCTGCACGACCTGCGGCTATGAGCGCAGTGAGGCGGTGAACTATCAGCCCAGAACCACCGTGACCGCAGAGGAATGGGCAAACAGACGCGACATGGGCGACAAGGTCGTGATCGACGCGGTCTGCGAGTACACGGGACTTGGCGAGGAGGTCTTCCACATCGTTCGCAACGGTGACTACTTTGCAGACACGGTCAGCACCGTAGCCTTTGGCGGAGAAGGCGAGACCGAAACCACGTACAATTACGGTTGGATCGAAGGCGGCGAGTGCTGGAAGTACACCCCCTCCTACGACGAAAACCACGTCCTCCAAGGCTACCACAAGGAGAAATCCGAACTCTCCCCTGAGGAGTTTGCCAAGGATTGGGTCAGCAGCTACCTGCCGCCCTCCATCGACTCGTTGGATGCCTTCACCTACGACGAGGAGACCAAGTCCTACCGCGGAGAGAACGTGGGTATGTTCGCCTTTGCTTCGCTTTCCTTTGAGGACGGCCGTTTGGTCAGCTTCATCGGTCACGCCGTAAGCAATGACGGCGAGATGAGCTTCGAGATCACCTATGCCTACGGCACGACCGAGGAGATCTCCCTGCCCTCCAACATTCTCGGTTGAAACGACAATTGAAAAGCACCAAAGAGGGCAACCACCACAGGTGGTTGCCCTCTCCTTGCGTTCATCCGGTCGGGAAAAGACAAGTCCCCGCACTACCTACGGCTTGGATCCCCTTTGAAAAACCCTCTCACCCGCCTACGGCGGGAGCTCTCCCAAAGGGAGAGCCTTCCTGTTGTCAAAATCCATCAAAAGCAAAAGCACGAAGCGATGTTTGAAAAAAAGCAACCCATCCCTCGAAACAAACTCAAAAAAGGATACCAAATGCAACGCATCATGCGAAGCATTTGGTATCCTTTTTTGAGGTTCTTGGGAGAGGGAGGGGTTTGGGGAGGGAGGACCCTTCTTTCCTAAGAAGGGTCCTCCCTCCCCAAGGTCTTTCCCCCTCCCCAAGGTCTTCCCTTAAATCCCGTGCTTTTGACAGCAAGCGGCGACGATGGCCTGCATCTGGTCCATCTTTGCCTCCATATCACGGATGAGCTTGATGTGCGTACGGGTGCGGTCGAGGTTGTGATTCTCGCGGTGGATGCGGAAATAGGTGTCACCGTTGAGGTGGTCGGCCAAGAAGCGCATACCGCACTCCATGGTCATCAGCTTGGCCGAGAAGGCCAGAAGCTCGACCTCGCGGGGGGTGATGGATGCGCCCAGCTCCTCGAGGAAGGCGTCGGTGTAGGCCTCAAAATAGGTGAGATCAAACCAGATCTTGGAAAGATCCTGCTCGTCCTCCGCACCCGAGGATGCCCCGAAGCGCATGGAATCGCCGTAATCGTAGAGAAGCGAGCCGGGCATGACGGTGTCGAGGTCGATCACGCAAACACCCTCGCCGGTCACCTCGTCGAGCATCACGTTGTTGAGCTTGGTGTCGTTGTGCGTCACGCGCAGAGGAACACTACCGTCGGCAATCGCGTCGGTCACTAAGGTCACCTCATGGGCGCGGGCAAGGTAGAAGTCGATCTCCTCCTTGACCGAGGCGGCACGTCCTGCGGCGTCGTTCGCGATCGCCTCACGAAGCTGACGCAAACGGTCGGAGGTGTTGTGGAAATTCGGAATGGTCTCGTAGAGCTGATCCGAGGGAAAATCCGAGAGCATTCTCTGGAACTTTCCGAAGGCGTGCGCCGAGGCGGCAAACATGGCAGGAGTCTCGGCGGCATCGTAGGAAACGGCGTTCTCAATGAAGCGGTAGAGACGGTAGCAATCGCCGGACGGAGCCTGATAAAAGCTCTTGCCGTCATTCGTCGGGATCAGCGTCAGTGTCTCGCGGTTGGGATCCCCGCCCGCCTCCACGATCTTCTTCCGCAGATGCTTCGTGACCGCCTCGATGTTGTCCATGACCTGATCGGGACGGCGGAAGATGTCGGTGTTGATCCGTTGCAGGATGTAGCGAGGCGTGGACTCCACGAGATAGGTGGTGTTGATGTGTCCGTTTCCGTAGATCCCCGTGGGAAGATCCAAGTCGAAGTGCAACAGGATTGCTCTGGCCTCATCATGTACCTTCATAAAAATTCACTCAAAAAATGCAAAAACCTATTGCATTTTTTCCTTTCCTGTGTTATGATAATATTATAATATATCCAAAAATAAATATATATAGAGAAATGGACCTGAAACCTTTGAAAAAAGTCATTTATTACCAAAAAACGGCATGGGAACCGCTCACCGACGTGGTGATCGCCCGTTGCCCCGACATTTACTCATTTCATTTTTCTTTGGATCGCATCTTTGGAGATCAATATGAATTCTCGGGGGAGACGCACCCGTTCTATGAGCTGGTCTACGTGCTCAGCGGTACGGTTGGCATCACCGAGGAGGAGCGCGTGTACTCGCTCAACGCGGGACAGTACCTCGTTCACGCCCCGAACGCCTTTCACCGCATCTGGTCGGAAAAGGGGACGGAGCCGCACGTGCTGAACCTTTCCTTCCACGCAGGCGAGATGCCGGATCTCGCGGGCAAGATCTTTTCGCCCGACGTTCGCTTGCAGGAGGAATTCTTGGAGATCAGCATGGAGGTGCGCGACTGCCTGCACCGCTCGGACATGGACCGTCTCAACGAGCAAAGACTTCGCTTTGAGCGGTGGCTGCTCACCACCACCCGCACCCATGAGGAGGCGGGACGAAGCGAAAGCTCGGGAGCTCTCCGCTACGCCGAGATCGTGAGCATGATGCAAAAGCATCTGGGCGAGCAGCTCACCTCGGCCGACATTGCCCATCTTTGCCGCATGAGCCTTTCCAATTTGAAAAAGACCTTCACCAAATACGCAGGCATGGGCGTTTCCCGTTACTTCACCGAAATGAAGATGCGCCGCGCCACCGAGCTTCTCAGAAGCGGAAAGCGCGTGGGCGAGGTTGCCGCCGAGCTTGGGTACTCCGATCAGAACTATTTCAGCACCGTCTTCCGCCGCATTATGGGCGATCCTCCCGGAAAATACCGTTCCTGACGGTTTTCAACATATTATAACACAGAACGCAAAATTTGTCAAGCAAAGGAAAAGAAAGGACGATATCTTATGAAATTCATCACGGTTTCTACATACCAAGAAATGAGCCGCCGCGCCGCCAATCTGATTGCCGCACAGGTCACCATCAAGCCCGACTCGGTGCTGGGACTTGCCACGGGCTCGACTCCCGTTGGACTTTACACGCGTTTGGGAGAGCTTTGCCGCGCAGGAGAGGTGGATTTCTCCGCCGTTCGCACGGTGAACCTCGACGAGTACGTTGGTCTCAAGGGTGACCATCCGCAGAGCTACCGCTACTTCATGCAGAAGAATCTGTTTGATCTGATCAACGTCAAGCCAGAGAACACCTACGTTCCCCTTGGCTGCGCCGAGGATTTTGAGGCAGAGTGCGCCGCCTATGACGCGCGCATCGAGGCCTTTGGCGGCGTGGATCTTCAGCTTCTGGGCATTGGTGTGGACGGTCACATCGGCTTCAACGAGCCTGCCGATGAGTTTGTCAAGCCCACGCATCAGGTCAAGCTGCACCCCTCCACCATCGAGGCAAACTCCCGCTTCTTCGACAGCGCCGACGAGGTGCCGAGAAGCGCTGTGACGATGGGTATGGGCTCGATCATGGCAGCCAAGAAGATTTTGATGGTCGTCAATGGAGAGGCCAAGCGCGAGATCCTGAACAAGGCCTTCTTTGGCCCGATCACTCCCGAGGTTCCTGCCTCGATCCTTCAGCTCCACCCCGACGTAACCATCTACTTTACGGCAGAATAAAAAAAGAAAGAAAACGGGACTTGACGCGATGTCAAGTCCCGTTCTTATGTTATTCAGCAGTACCGGCGTGTGTGCTTTCAAAGCCGTGGATAAAGCCGGAGGCATCGGCAGAGCAGATGTCGCCGCCAATGACGCGGTTACGGTAGACCAAGACGTTGGCGTAGACGGTTCCCTCATAGCCTGCGTAGTTGGTGACGGTGAAGGTATAGCGCGTGACGTCCTTTCCCTTATAGCGTAAGAGGTTGAGTCCCTGCTCCTTTTGCATCTCGTTATAGGCGGCGAAGACCTTATCGAACTCCTCGGGGATGGTAACGGTTTTGGTTTCCATCGGCTCGGCCTCGACCTGCCAGCCGAACTGGGAGAGGAAGCCGACGGCATCCTCGGGGGTTTTGACCTTATCGTAGGAATAGCTGACGGCGGCGTCGCCGGAGACGCTCCCCGAGACATAGGTAGGAATAAAGGCGATCAAGGTGATCAGGACGGTGAGTGCGACACACGCCACGGCAACGAGCTTGACGGTACTGGCGCGCAAGGAATAGATAAACATGGCAAGAGCCCTCCGCATTCAAAGATTTCTGCTACACTATATGAGCGACCTGCGGGGATTATGAATGTTCGCACGAACCCGCGACGAAAGTTTGATCAAAACTTTCCCTACGGGTTTGTGCGAACAGGGTGCGGAGCCGTTCGGTTGTGTATGACGTCCTCCTTGTCGGGGCATCCTATCTCAAATACCCCTCGAAAGGAGTGTTCCCTTGTCCGCCCTCTCTCCCCGTCGCCCACTCGTCGCCCTTATCGCCACGCTCGCCTCCGCCGCTCTCGTCTCCCTCGGTATGCATCTCTTTATCTTCCCCGCCGATTTCGCTCCCTCCGGCTGGGATGGGCTCGCTACCATGCTGGGCGAGATAACCCACCGCAATCCCGGTCTCTTTGTCCCCCTCTTGAATGCTCCCCTCTTGGTGGCCGCTTGGTTTCTTCTCGATCGCCGCTACGTCCTCTACACCCTTCTCTATACCCTTTCCTTCTCCCTCTTTCTCCTTCTCTGGGAGGCTCTTTCCATCCCCGCCTATACCGGCGGCGAGAGCTGGATCTGCGTTCTGTTCGGCGGCCTCGCGCAAGGACTGACCGGCATTATGCTTCGCATCGGGGCTTCCTCCGGCGGTGCCGATGTCTTGGGCTCTCTCCTTCATCTTCGCCTCCGCCGCTTCCACGTGGAACGCCTGATCTCCTTTGTCAGCCTTTGCGTGGTGCTTCTCTCCTTCTTCGTTTACCGTCGCCTTGAAAGCGTGCTTCTCTCGATCGCCGAGATCTTTGTTTGCGAATGGGTGAGTGCCTCCATCCTGCGAACCACGCGCTCGGCCGTTCGCTTCGACGTCATCACCGACGATCCCGACGAGCTGGGAGACTTCATCCTCTCAGAGCTTTCCCATTCCGCCTCGCTCCTTCCCGTCAAGGGCCTCCACTCGCAAAGCCAGAAGACCCTCTTGGTCTGCCTCGTCGACCGCCGTCAGATCCCCTCCTTTCTCCGTCTTCTTGCCTTCCGTCGCGGCATATTCGCCTACTATTCCGGCGTCCTTGGCGTGATCGGAGAATTCAACCGCCCCCTGTAACTGCCGTCAAAAAACGACCGAACCAAGCCTCTCGCTCGATTCGGTCGTTTTCTCTTATTCCTCTTGCTCCTTCCGCTTTCCCTTTCGGAAGACCAAGAGCTTGCTGATGATATAGTTGAGGATCACCACCAAAACGGCGGCAAGGATGCGGAACAGGTAGGCGTTCCAGCCCAAGATCGTGACAAACACCGCCATGATCCCCTCCTGCAACAAAAACGTGGCCACCCGTCCTCCCGCGAAGGTGAACAGCTCTCCCATGATGGGCAAAAGCCCCTTCTTGCGGCTTTGGAAGACATACCGCCGATTGGTGACGAAGGCAAACAGCACCGCCGCCATCCATGCAATGGCATCCGCCAGATGCAGCATCCCCTCCGCGCCATCTGCCTCCACCTGCCACAGGCGGTACAGGCAAAAGGAGATGGCAAAGTCCAACAGCGTCGTGAGTCCTCCAAAGATCAGGTACAAAATCTTTTCTCGCCAACGGAGCCAGACTTCCTTCCAGTTTCGCATATCCGATCCAATCCTTTTCTTGTTATCCGGTTACCCCTCGATGCGGAAGGTCGTGCCTTCCTTGGTATCGATCAGGGTCACACCCATCTTTGACAGCTCCGCGCGGATGCGGTCTGCCTCGGCGTAGTTCTTTGCCAGCTTGGCCTGACGGCGCGCCTCGATCATCGCCTCGATCTTGGCAACCTGCTCTCCGTCGGCGGCGGGAGCCGTCTCCTCGACTGCCAACGCCTTCGCGTTCTCGATCAGATTCAGGCAGAGCACGCGGTCGTACTCGGCGATCAGCGCCAGCTTGGTCTTATCGTTGGTCTTGGCCTTGAGGGCATCGTAGAGAGCCGTGACAGCCAAGGAGGTGTTGAGGTCATTATCCAGCGCGCGCACGAACGAGGCTCTCTGCTCCGCAAACACGCTCTCGTCCACCTCTCCCTCGTCCGAAAGAGCGGCGATCTTTGAGAGGAGCTTGTTGTAGGCGACACGCGCGTTGTCCATGTTCTCCCAAGAGAACACGAGCGACTTGCGGTAGTGCGATTGCAGGCAGAACAAACGGTAGACCATGGGATCGTAGCCCTTGGATTCAAGGAGCGAGACCGTGAGGAACTCGCCCGACGACTTGCTCATCTTACCCGCATTGGTGTTCAGATGCAGAACGTGGAACCAGTACTTGCACCATGCGTGTCCCAGATACGCCTCGGATTGCGCGATCTCGTTGGTGTGGTGGGGGAAGGCGTTGTCGATACCGCCGCAGTGGATATCCAGATACTCTCCCAGATTCTTCATACTGATGCAGGAGCACTCGATGTGCCAGCCGGGGTATCCAACGCCCCACGGGCTCTCCCATTTCAGCTCCTGATCGTCGAACTTGGACTTGGTGAACCAGAGAACGAAATCGGCCTTGTTTCGCTTGTTTCCGTCCTCCTCCACGCCCTCTCGGACGCCGACCGCCAGATCCTCCTCCTCAAAGTTGTGGAAGACGTAATACTGCTTGAGCTTGGAGGTGTCGAAATAGATGTTTCCGCCC
>JAZSKO010000191.1:0-21797 GCA_045534875.1 Eubacteriales bacterium
CTACGATCCGATTTTGTCCCTGTCGGCGCTGAAAACCATTCCGCCGACATTGTATGAACCGGCCTCGATCGACGGCGGTACCAAATGGGAAATCTTCTGGAAGGTCACCTTCCCGATGATCACCCCCATGATCCTGGTAAACGCGGTTTATACCATTATCGACTCGTTTACGACCGACAGCAACATCGTGATGACCTACATTGCAGGAACCTATTCCAAGGCAAACGCACAGGAGATCAGTACGGCCATGTCGTGGATCTACTTCCTGATCGTCATTCTGATCGTTGCGGTCATTGCGTCGATCATTTCCATCTTCGTGTTCTATCAGCGCAAATCTGAGTAAAGGAGGTAACGAGAATGAATGCACAACAAACCGATAGCAAGCCTATCGTGAAAAAGGAATCCCGAAACAAAATCCGTGTAGAATTCGAACGGGCTCCCTTAAAGGAGCGCTTGAAGGCTCGTTTCCTGAACCTCAGCTTCCTGATGAATGTTGTATGGTGGATCTTCCGCTTGGTGCTGATGATCGGTATTTCCTACATCGTGCTGTTTCCGTTCCTGTCGAAGATCGCAGGCTCGTTCATGAGCCCCGATGACTTCGTGGACGTAACGGTTCGTTTGATCCCGAAGAACCCCACGCTTGATATTTATCGGGCGCTTGCATCCGAGGAATACTGGAAGGCGTTTGGAAACACCTTCTCGCTCTCCCTCGTTTGCGCGGTTCTTCAGACCTTCATCTGCGCGCTGATCGGATACGG
The DNA here is from genome assembly GCA_045534875.1 of Eubacteriales bacterium. Classification (GTDB taxonomy): domain Bacteria; phylum Bacillota; class Clostridia; order Oscillospirales; family CAG-272; genus UMGS1865. The sequence continues at coordinate 759 of JAZSKO010000191.1, forward strand.
ATTTGCAAAGTTTAAGTTCAAGGGAAAGAATATCCTCTTCCTCTTGGTGATGCTGACCATGATCGTTCCTCACCAGACCTTGCAGCTGGCTATGTTCCGTGAATTCCGTTACTTCGATATTTTCGGAATCGTGAAGCTGCTCAAGGGCGGCGGAATTGAGATCTTCGGATGGAATGTCAAGGAGATCGGTCCCGGCGTGGCATCCTTCTTCGAGAAGATCAACATTCCCTTGGAGGAGATCAAGATGTTCCGCTACGTTGAGGTTCGTCCCAACGGTAGAGAAGTGGAGAAGTGGCGTGTGATCATGAAGGTGACCCAAGACGGTATCAACCTCATGAACACCTATTTCCCCATGATGATGCTCTCCCTGACGGGATTGGCCTTCAAGAACGGACTGTATATCTTCCTGTTGCGTCAGTTCTTCCGCGGCGTGCCGGATGAGCTTGAGGAGTCTGCTTACATGGACGGTGCAGGCACGATGCGCACCTTCTTCCAGATCATTCTTCCTCTGTCTGTCCCCATGCTGATCACCGTGTTCATGTTCTCCTTCTGCTGGCAATGGACGGATAACTTCTATATCCCCATGTTCTTCCGAACGGAGGAAACCAAGATGCTGGTCAACTTGGTTGGAAAGATCCCGAATGACTTGAAGATTGACTATGCAGGTCAAGCCCTGTATGAAACAGCAATCCGCAACACCTTCGGAATTATGATCATCTTGCCGCTGGTGATCCTCTATGCCTTCTGCCAGAGATTCCTGGTACAAGGTATCGAGCAGTCGGGTCTCGCAAACTAATAACCCCTATGAAACCTCCTTCGGGAGGTTTCATTTTTTTTAGAATTTTGTAAAAAAGGATTGCTAAATTTGGGAAAATATGATATACTTATTACGTATATTTCTGCGTTCCGAGACAACGGAACGGAAAGGAGTGAACGAGGATGAAGCAAGCGAACAGGCAAGACGTGGAAGGTCTGCTTTCGTTTATTCAAAAAAGCCCGACGGCGTATAATGCGGCATTTGAAATGGCCGAGATCTTGGAGAAAAACGGCTTCCAACGAGTGGAAGAAGCGCAAGAGTGGGATCTGCAAGCCGGAGGAAGCTACTATCTGACCCGAAATCAATCCTCGTTGATCGCCTTTCGGATCCCCACAAAAAAGCCGAGACAGGTGCTTTTGACCGCAACCCACACCGATTCTCCCATGTTTAAGGTAAAGCCGAACGGGGAATTGGTCGGCGGAGGATATGTGAAACTCAATACCGAGGTCTACGGTGGTACGATTCTTTCCTCGTGGTTGGATCGCCCCCTCTCCTTGGCAGGACGCGTGATTCTGGAACAGGATGGCGTTTTGCGTTCCAAGCCGTTTCGACTTGATCGGGACATTGCCCTGATCCCGAGCCTTGCCATCCATCAAAATCGCCGCGTGAACGAGGGATGCGCCTATAATCCTGCCGTGGATATGTTGCCCGTTCTGTCGGCGGCAAGCGGAGAGGAAGGGAAGGGCTTGCAGGAGCTTCTCTGTGAGGAGCTGCAATGCGAGAGCCAAGCGATCAAGGGGGGCGATCTCTTCCTGTATAATCGTTGCGCTCCCTCTATATGGGGCGCGGACGAGTCCTTCTTCTCAGCGCCGCGGATCGACGATTTGATGTGCGTTTACGGAACCCTCATGGGATTCTGTGAGACGATCGGTCTTTCGGATTCGCTGAATCTGTTTTTCGCGGCAGACAACGAGGAAACAGGAAGCGCCACGAAGCAGGGCGCCGGCTCGCGGATGCTGGCTGACACCATTGATCGCATCTGCGAAGCGATGCAGGTGGATCGGCGACGCTTGCTTGCCAACGGGCTGATGGTATCGGCCGACAACAGCCACGCCATTCATCCGAATCACCCCGAAATGAGTGACAAGGAAAACGCGCCGTTGATGAACCAAGGCGTGGTGATCAAAACCAACGCGGCGCAAAAATACGCGACCGATGGACTTTCCGCTTCGCTGATGGCAGAGATCTGCCGTGTGGCGGGAGTTCCGACGCAGGTCTTTGCCAATCGAAGCGATCTGCTGGGTGGATCTACGCTGGGGAGCATCTCCAACACCTGCGTGCCGATCCAAACGGTAGATATCGGCATGGCACAGCTTGCCATGCATTCATCTTATGAAACGGCGGGATGCGTCGACGTGACCTACCTGATCCAAGCCATGAAGGCCTTTTACGGTGTCGGTCTTGATTCAGATCGGGACGGAGAGGTTGCATTACGATTTGAAAAAAGGGAGGAGGAGTAACCGTGTATCGACAGGGATTTGACAACGATCTGTATATCGCGACGCAATCGGCGCATATACGGGAACGGATCGACCAATTTGGAGGAAAGCTCTATCTTGAATTCGGAGGAAAGTTATTTGACGATTATCATGCCTCCCGTGTCCTGCCGGGCTTTGCTCCCGACAGCAAGATCCGCATGCTGATCCAATTGAAGGACGAGGCCGAGATCGTCATCGTTATCAACGCGAATGATATTGAGAAGAACAAGGTCAGAGGCGATCTGGGGATCACCTATGATCTGGACGTTTTGCGCCTGATCGACGCCTTCCGCAATTTTGGTCTTTTTGTGGGAAGCGTGGTGTTCACCCGTTGGCAGGATCAGCCGGCGGCGGTGAAGTTCCGCTTGCGTCTGGAAGCGCTGGGCGTGAAGGTCTATCGGCATTATTCCATCGAGGGCTATCCGTCGGATATCAGTCGGATCGTCAGCGACGAGGGATACGGCAAGAATGACTACATCGAAACCAGCCGTTCCTTGGTCGTGGTCACCGCACCGGGACCGGGAAGCGGCAAAATGGCGGTCTGCCTGAGCCAGCTCTATCACGATCAGAAAAAGGGAATCCATGGAGGATATGCCAAGTTTGAGACCTTCCCGGTGTGGAATCTTCCCTTGAAGCATCCCGTGAATTTGGCCTATGAGGCGGCAACGGTGGATCTGAACGATATGAATATGATCGACCATTTCCATCTGGATGCCTATGGCAAAACTGCGGTCAACTACAACCGTGACATTGAGATCTTCCCGGTGCTCAACGCGATGTTCGAGCGGATCAACGGGGAGTCACCCTACCGTTCGCCAACCGATATGGGAGTGAATATGGCAGGAAACTGCATCATCGACAACGATGCTGTCTGCGCGGCCGCCAACATGGAGATCATTCGGCGCTACTATCAAGCGCTCTGTGAGCATCGAAAGAACGGTGGCGTCGGAGAATCCCACGATGTTGAAAAGCTCAAGCTTATTATGCAAACAGCGGGCTTGGATGTTTCCGATCGTGAGGTGGCGACCGTGGCGAATCAAAAGGCCTGTGACACGGGCAAGCCTGCGGCGGCGATCGAGCTTCCGAGCGGTATGATCGTAACAGGAAAGACCTCGCGTCTTCTGGGGGCGGCCTCGGCGGCTCTCTTGAACGCCTTGAAGGTCATGGCCGAAATCGACGATCGCATTGATCTGATCTCTCCCGAGATCTTGGAGCCGATCACAAACCTCAAAGTAAAAACGCTGGGAAGCAAGAATCCGCGTCTGCATCCCAACGAGGTTCTGATCGCACTTTCGATCTGCGCGGTCACCGATCCCATTGCCGCCAAGGCCAACGAGCAGCTTGGAAAGCTACGGCACTGTGAGATGCATTCTTCCGTGATTTTGTCTGAAAGTGACGTTCACACGTTGAAAAAGCTGGGAATCAATCTGACCTGTGAACCCAGCTACGAGAGCAAGCGACTCTATCACCACGGATAAATCGGAGGACGGAACGCGCGGCTCTCTGAAATAGAAAGGCAAAGGATTTACCATGGGAACTTTGTTCGATTATCTTGCGTGGAGAGGGGATCTCAGCTTTTCCCAATCTCCCTTCAATGAAGTTGACAGTTTGATCCTTTCTTTGCTATCGTATGTTGACTATAAGGAGATCGTTTCCTCGGGGCATTCCTCCGAGCCGATCTCCCTGCAATCGGCGGCCAATTCCTTTTTTGCGCGCAATCCCGATCCCAAAAAGATGACGATGGGATTGATCGTGCCAAAGGAGATCTTTCAGCTTCTCCGAGCGGCGAAGGAGCATCGGCGCTTCCGAGGCGTAGGATTAAAGGCTTACGTCAATCAGATCGACGATGAGATGCAAATGCAGTTTTCTGCCGTCACCTTCTGCTTGGAAACGGGAGACAAGGTCGTGACCTTCCGAGGAACGGATGACACCCTGATCGGCTGGAAGGAAAACTTCAACATGAGCTTTATGGATGTCGTTCCCGCACAGCTTCACGCAAAGGCGTATTTGGAGGCGGCGGCAGAGCACGCAACGGAAAAGCTCTACGTTACAGGACACAGCAAGGGTGGAAATCTGGCAGTCTACGCGGCGATCCATGTTCCAAAAGAGATCCAAGCGCGACTGCATACGGTCTGGTGTAATGACGGTCCCGGATTCCGAAACGCGTGGCTGACCGATCCTCGTTATTTGGATGTCAAGGCACAGATCCGAACCCTCCTGCCGCAATCCTCGCTGGTGGGGATTTTGCTTGAACATGAGGAGAGCTACACGGTCGTGAAAAGCAAGCAAAAGGGCTTGTGGCAGCATGACGGTTTGACGTGGGAGGTCATGGGTGATCATTTCTTGCGTGTTGAGGATATGACGCAGGATAGCAAGCGCATCGACAAAACACTGAAAAAATGGATCGAGGGGCTTTCCTTAGAGCAAAGGGAGCAGTTCTGCGAGGCATTGTATAAGGTTTTATCCTCGGACAATGCGCGCACGCTGACCGATCTGGTGTCCCCGAAAAACAAATGGATTCTCCGAGGGATCCGCATGGATGCCGAGGTGCATCGCGTGCTTCGCCATACACTGAAAGCCTTGATCGCGGCCAATTCCGGTACGAAAAAGGATTCTTAACGAAAAAAACACCCCGATATGGGATGGATTCGCGTGTCTGCGACCTCCCACATCGGGGCTTTTCGTTTGATAGGTTATGCTTTTTCGTCATCCGACGATCCAAACAGATTGAGCTGCTCGGATGGCGCATTCTTTTGAGGGCGATAGGGAATGCACAAATGCTCATAAGCAAGACGTGTGACACATCGACCACGAGGCGTACGGCTCAAATAGCCGATCTGCATCAGGTACGGCTCATACACGTCCTCCAACGTGATCGCTTCCTCACCGACCGTTGCGGCAAGGGTTTCGAGACCAACAGGACCGCCATCGTAGAATTGAATGATGGTTCGTAGCATTTTGCGGTCGGTGTTATCAAGTCCGAGATGGTCGATCTCCAGCTTGGTGAGCGCGAAGTTGGCGATGGTGGAGTCGATCTTGCCGTTGCCCATGACCTGCGCGAAATCGCGTACGCGCTTCAAGAGGCGGTTGGCGATACGGGGCGTTCCACGCGAGCGGCCGGCAAGCTCCATCGCGCCGTCGTCGGTGATCTCCATGCCAAGGATCCCCGCGCTTCGCCGCACGATCTCGGCAAGCTCCTCGGGGGTGTAGAGCTCGAGCTTCATCAGAACGCCGAAGCGATCGCGCAGAGGCGTGGTCATTTGCCCCGCGCGTGTGGTAGCACCGATCAGGGTGAATTTGGGAAGATCAATGCGAATACTGCGCGCGGAAGGCCCTTTTCCGATGATGATATCAAGCGCGTAGTCCTCCATCGCGGGATAGAGGATCTCCTCCACAGAACGGGAGAGGCGGTGGATCTCGTCGATAAACAGCACGTCGCCCTCGTTGAGGTTGGTGAGAATGGCGGCAAGGTCACCTTGCTTTTCGATGGCGGGGCCTGAGGTGATGCGAATATTGACGCCCATCTCGTTGGCAATGATGTTCGAAAGCGTGGTCTTACCCAAGCCGGGAGGGCCATACAACAGCACGTGATCCAAGGGATCTCCGCGCTTTTTAGCGGCCTCGATATAGATATTCAGGATCTCCTTGACCTTTTCCTGACCGATGTAATCCTCCAAGTGCTTCGGACGAAGGGAAAGCTCGGTCTCGGAATCCTCTGCGGAGTAGCTGGTGCTCAGGATTCGGTTTTCAAAATCAAATTCGTTGCTATCCATGATTTCTCAATGCGCTCCTTTCTTTCCCTTAAAATCGCATCAGCTTTTTCAGAGCGAGGCGAATGATCTCCTCCAGCTCGGCGTTTGAGGTGTCGAGATCCTTCAAGGCCGCGAGAGCCTCCGAGCGAGAGTAGCCGAGAACGATCAGGGCGTCGGTCGCTTCGCCCAGCTTTCCGCGCTTGCCATCGGAGGCAGACGCCGCGATCGGCAAGCCTTCGCCACCGCTCGGCAATTCGCCGCCGCTTTCTTTGAGCATCTTGTCCTTCAATTCCAAAACGATCCGCGCGGCGGTCTTAGGACCGATCCCGTTTGCTTTTGCGATGGTCTTGCGATCCTCGGTACAGATCGCCATGGCAACCTGCTCGGGAGTCAGGAGCGAGAGGATCGACATAGCCGCCTTTGGGCCAACACCCGAGACCGAGATCAGCATTTTGAAGGTGGAAAGCTCGGTGCGGCTGATGAATCCAAACAGCTCGATGCCGTCCTCACGCACCGCCAAGTAGGTGAACAGCTTGACCGTAGGCGGGTTATTGGTGGAACGAGGGGGGAGGGCGTTGTAGGTCGTTCCGCTGATGGTGAGCTGATAGCCAACGCCGCCCACGTCCAGAACCGCGAGAGCAGGCTCGACGTGCATCAGGCTTCCGTTAAGATAGTAGAACATAGAAACGGGTTACTCCTTTGATGTGGAATTTTTCGTTGATGAGGGCTTTTTGGATTGCTTGCGCTTGCTTTCACCGCCGATACGCACGCGCAAGGGACGCTTCGGGATCGAAACAAAGGCGCGCAGGATGGGAATACGCTTCCAGAACGGGAGTGCCAGAGCCAGCACCAAGAAGAGCGCGGTGGAGGCAAGGGATACCCATGCGCCGAATACAACAATGCGAGGACGGTAGACCATGCGGATCTCATGCGTCTGACCTGCCGCGCCGTCCACGAAGAAAGCAACGGTCGAGCCCAACGCCTTCACCGTGTCCACGACTTGTCCGTCCACGGTCACCACCCAGCCCGGGTCATAGGCCAACGTGGTCATTACCAATTCATGCTCCCTCGAGGCCGTGAGCGTGCCAAGGAAGGAATCCTCGGTGTGCTCGGTAATTTCATAGGAATCGGCGGCAAGACGGCTCATGGCGTCCTCGAAGACAGGGGTGTTCAGGTAGTAGATGGTGGGGTGATTGCTCACATAGTAGAGATCTGTCCCCTTCATATACATCCGCAGAGTGAAGCTTTCGCCTGCCTTGTGACAGCCAAGTGAAACGATGCGATAGGATTCTCCGCTTCCAAAGCTACCGTAGCTTTCGTTTTCACCCGTATCGTGATTGTAGAGACGAAGCGTGACCTCTCTGGGATAGTTTGTGGGAAGATAGAAATAGAGCTCGCCGTCGGTCTCGGCAACGAAGGAATAGCTCACGTAGCCCTCCGCGCTTCCCGAGGAAGAGCTGTAACAGGTGTGTCCCTCAGCGTAATACGGGAAGGGAAGCCCTACGGCCTTTTCCTCGGTGACGGTTACGGGAACGAACAGCTCCACCGTCTCCTCCTCGCCAAGCATCGCGGTGACGATCGCGTTCAAGCGGGGGAAGGGACTGGTGTAGGCATCCACATAGGTGGCATCGCGTACGGTTTCCTCGATCCCCAGCTTGCGATTGAAGAAGGACTTGATGGATTGCAGGGTCTTTCCAATGGCACTTTCCTTTTTCTCTTGTGGCTTGGCGTCATCGTCAACGGAGGTGTCGTAGCCCAAGGGGAACTCCAACAGATCCTCGCTCACGCCATAGGCCAAGGAGAGGGCGTACGGATTGCGGTAGACCACCTTCGAGCCGTCTTTCTCATAGACCTCATAGTAGGAGGCGAACTCCTCCTGCGTGTCATCGGCCACGATATATTTGATCCCCATAAGAGAATCGTTCACGGGCGTTCCGCCAAGATACCTCGACCAGTGCGATTGGGAGGCGTAGCCCATTTTTTGCAGGAACAACACGGTCTCCTGATTGAGGGTAGAGGTCGATCCCGACAATCCGCGCAGATTCAACGCCATGCAATCGTTGAGCCGTCGGTCACGCGCGGTTTCCATCCGATAAAAGCCTTGGTCCTTGCTTTGCACCGCTTCCACGATCGGACGGGTTTCCTCTAAATAGCTGTTGTAGGTGCTGTATGAGGTGTAAATGACGTCCTGATCCAGCGAATTCATGCTCCAAAGACCGTTGAGATAGGTCTCGGCGCAAACCACCACCGCCAGAGCCACGCAGGCCACCTGCCGTCCCTTTCCCGAGCGCAGAACGCCGAGGATGGAAAGATAGAAGACGATGGCAAGGATAGTGAACCAGATGCAGGTGTAATCCTCGGGATTGACATAGGCCTCGTCGGTGTACTTTTGCAAAAGGACACACAACAGTGCCAAAAATCCACCCGTTCCCGCAACCACGCGCAGAGAAACCGTTTCAAAGGCCTCCAATGCGCGGCAGGAAAGCACACAGAGATAGAAGCACAGCATGAAGCTATACCGATAGTTGAGCCAGTTGGGACGCTGAAAGCCGTGCCAGAACAGGTCGGGGACGGTGAGCGAAAAGCTGGCGATAAAGACGAAAATGAAGACCACCGAGCAGATCTTTTGCCGCATGGGGAATCGCTTGGAAAGGAAATAGGCGGGCAACAGAAGCAGGGTGAGAACGCCGCAATACACGAAGGGATAGCCGTCCGGGCGAACCGTATCGTAGGAGTCGGGCAGAAATTTATAGAGCAGATCGAGAATGTCGAAATTGAGGTTCCACACCCATTGCGTGTTGGAGAAGGTGCTTTTACCGAAGCTGAGGGAATAGTAAGCGCCCAGAAGGATCACCAACGCCATACCGATGGCCAAGAGCGAGAAAAAGGCCATGCGAAGGAGCGACTTCCCAAAATGCAGACGCTCGCCGTTGGGATTTCCGTCTCCCTCCGCGCCGCCGTGCGCCACATAATACAAAAAGAAATAAAACAGACAGTAAATGCATACCATATACCCAATATAGAAGTTACTGAACAGGGTAACGGCAAGCGTGATGGTGTAAAGACGGAACTTGCCCCGTTTGATCAACTCCTCGATCCCAAGGGAGATCAGGGGAAGCCACATCATCGCGTCGATCCACATGGTGTTGTGCTGTTGGACAACGGCGTAGCTCGACAGTGCATAGAAGGTGGAGAAGATCAGAATGGCGACCGCGCGAGGCTTTTTCGAGGTGCGATGCATGTAGTAGCCAAACGTACCGCCGCAGATCGCGGTTTTCAGGATAAAGAGGGTCAAAAGTCCTTCCAGCATCCGCTCCTTGGGGAACAGGCAGACCAAGAAGGAGAAGGGACTGGCAAGGTAGTAGGCGTAAATTCCCAAGAATTCGCCACCCATCGCTCTGGAAAAGCTGTAAAGCAGGCTGGCGTCACCCTTGAAGAAATTGCGAAGGGCCTCGAAGAAATAAACATACTGTCCGTTCAGATCCAATACCAGCACACTTCCGTCACCAATCGGGTGAACCAAGCGAGCCAGATACATCAGATAGGTCAGAACGGCAGGGATCAGCATGCAAAGAAGCAGATACCAGTAGGTCTTGAAAAAACGCTTCACCCGTCCCGTGCTCGGGAGCTTGCCGGTCTCCGAGAGAAGACGGTTTTTGGTTGCATCTATGATTTTCCTCATAAGGGCGTTTCGGTTCCTTTCTGTTTCTCGTCTAACGGCGGAAGGATCTGTTTGATGGCTTTTTCCAGCTTGATGCGATCCATGGTCATATCGTGACCGCAGGTCTCGCAAACGATGCGAACAGGCGAACCGACTCGCAAAATGCGAAACACATATCCCCCACAGGGGTGCGCTTTTTTCAGTTGAATACGGTCGTTTAGCTGTAACCGCAGGATAGGTTGCAAGGCGATCCACCTCCTTGGAAGCAATCTTTCCTATATTATACCATAAAAACCCCCTCCTGTAAACGATAATTTCTCTTTTTTTCATTGCAATTTTGTAAAAAGATGTCAGAATCGTTTGACTTTCTGAGGAAAAGATGGTATAATTAAAGTGTATAACTATGGATTGGAGAAGGCTATGCGAATATTGGGGATAGACCCGGGACTTGCCATCGTTGGATGGGGGGTTCTGGATTACGATCGGTCAAAATTCAAAACGGTTGCCTACGGCTCGCTCACCACGCCCGCAGGACTTTCCACCGAGGAACGCCTCTCCATGATCTACGACGGCATGAAGCAGCTGATCGAGACCTATCATCCGCAGGATATGGCGATCGAGGAGCTGTTCTTCAACACCAACGTGACCACGGGTATCCGCGTGGCCGAGGCAAGAGGGGTTCTCCTGCTTGCCGCAAGACAGCATGGCTTGCAGATCGCGGAATACACGCCTCCGCAGGTCAAGCAAGGCGTGGTTGGCTACGGAAAGGCAGAGAAAAAGCAGGTGATCGCTATGGTAACTACGCTTTTAGGGCTGAAAGAGCCCCCCAAGCCGGATGACACGGCAGATGCCTTGGCCATTGCCATCTGTCACGCGCACAGCGGCGGCTCACGGTTGGCCGCCTACTATAACATTCGATAAGACAAGTGATCGCCAAGGGCGAAAACGGAGGACATATGTGGAAGGCCGATAATTGGAAGGACTACGAATTGCTGGATACCTCGGACGGGGAACGCTTGGAGCGTTGGGGAGAGCACATCCTGATCCGTCCCGATCCGCAGATCATTTGGAAGGGCGTTGCGCGCCATCGCGCTTGGAAGCGCGCCGACGGTGTCTACCGTCGCTCCAAGTCAGGAGGCGGCGCGTGGGTGGAAAATCGCTTGCCCGAATCCTGGACGATCACCTACGGTGAGCTTCGCTTTTTGCTTCGTCCCATGGGATTCAAGCATACGGGACTTTTCCCCGAGCAAGCGGCCAACTGGGATTGGTTTGGCGGCTTGATCCGCCGCGCGAACCGACCGATCAAGGTTCTCAACCTCTTTGCCTACACAGGCGGCGCGACTCTTGCGGCCGCCAAGGCAGGCGCGTCGGTGGTTCACGTGGACGCCGCAAAGGGAATCGTTGCCCAAGCCAAGGAGAATGCCGCCCTGTCGGGGCTGGAATCCGCGCCGATCCGCTATATCGTGGACGATTGCAAAAAATTTGTAGAGCGTGAGCTTCGCCGTGGAAATCGCTACGATGGGATCATCATGGATCCTCCCTCGTACGGCAGAGGACCGGGCGGCGAGGTTTGGAAGCTGGAGGACAGCATCGACGAGCTGATCTCGCTTGCCGCACAGCTTTTGTCGGATCAACCGCTCTTTTTCTTGGTAAACTCCTACACCACGGGGCTCTCTCCCATGACCATGTCGTACCTTCTGGAATTGAAGGTGCGGAGTCGCTTTGGCGGCGTGGTTGAGTCGGGCGAACTGGGACTTCCCGTTTCGCAAACAGGCGCATGCCTGCCGTGCGGAGCCAGCTCGCGGTGGTTCGCGAAGGAATAAACCGATCGCATCCCCCTTGAAAGGAAGAAAAACATTGTCAGAAGCAGAATTTTTTATTGACGCCGAGAATTTGTGCTTTACCTACGGCGGCAAGGATGAGTCGGATGCGACTCCTGCCGTTAAGAATATCAATCTACGCGTCCGTTCGGGCGAATACGTGGCGATCCTGGGACATAACGGCTCCGGGAAATCCACGCTTGCCAAGCTCCTCAATCAGATCTTAGAGCCAACCTCAGGGCGACTTGTGGTGGGCGGCGTGGATCTGACGCGGCAGGATTTGGACGAGGATACCCTCTTTCAGCTTCGTCGGCGCGTGGGGATGGTCTTTCAAAATCCCGACAATCAACTCGTGGCAACCATCGTGGAGGATGACGTCGCCTTCGGCCCTGAGAACCTTGGCGTTCCCGTTGAGGAGCTGAGAGAGCGAGTAGAAAACGCCCTGCAAACGGTTGGAATGAGCGAGTTCGCGCGTCGCGAGCCGCATCTTTTGTCGGGAGGACAAAAGCAACGCGTGGCGATCGCGGGGATCTTAGCCATGCTCCCCGAATGTATCATTTTCGACGAATCCACGGCGATGCTCGATCCCATGGGACGCCGCGAGGTTCTTGAAACCGTCAGACGCCTGAATCGGGAAAAGGGAATCACCATTCTCAATATCACGCATTATATGAACGAGGCCGCCATGGCCGACCGTGTTGTGGTCATCAATGACGGCGAGATCCTGCTCGACGGCACACCCGACGAGGTCTTCTCTCGTCGAGAGACGCTACGCGAGGTGGGGCTTGAGGTGCCGCAATGCACCGAGCTGTTGTTCCGTCTGCGGGAAAGCGGCATCGTTGTGGAGGGGGACTCCATCTCCACCGTTGAGGCTTGCGCCGACGCGCTCCTGCGCGCCTATCGAAGGGAGGCAACGTGATGGATAAGATCGTTTTGGATCACGTCAGCTTCGTTTACGGCGAGGGAACTCCGTTTTGTACCCGTGCGCTCGACGATATCTCTCTTTCGATTCGGGAGGGCTGTATCACGGGCATTATCGGGCATACAGGCTCGGGAAAATCCACCATGATGCAGCTCCTCAACGGGTTGGCAAAGCCGACCTCGGGCAAGATCCTTTTGGACGGATATGATATCAATTCCACCCCCGAGGAAGCGTATGCGATTTGGAAGGACGATCCCGAATACCAAGGGCTCTCCAAGCGCGCCGCCAAAAAGAAATGCAAGGCGGAGGTGCTTCGCCGCCGTGGGGAGCTTTGCTTCCGCGTAGGGCTGGTGATGCAGTATCCCGAATATCAGCTTTTCGAGGATACGGTGTATAAGGACATCGCCTTCGGTCCCTCCAATATGGGGCTTTCCACCGAGGAGATCGACCAACGCGTCCGAGAGGCGGCTCGCTTCAACGGCGTTGCGGAGGATTGGCTCGATCGCTCTCCCTTCGATCTGTCGGGCGGTGAGAAGCGCAGAGTTGCCATTGCGGGTGTTGTTGCCATGCGTCCCGAGGTGCTGGTCTTGGATGAACCGGCGGCAGGGCTTGACCCCATGGGACGAAGACAGATCTTTGAAGAAATACGGGAATACCAAAGAAGAACCGCCTCCACAGTGCTGGTTGTTAGCCACAGCATGGAGGACATGGCGCAGTATTGCGACGATATCGTGGTGCTTGCCAATGCCAAGGTCATCTTGAAGGGAAGCGGTCGCGAGGTCTTTTCCAAGGCCGAGCTTTTGGAGTCCGTGGGGCTTGACGTGCCGCAGATCACGCGAATGATGACCCTTCTGCGTGAGGGGGGCATGGAGCTTCCGAGCGGGATCTATACCGTCGATGACGCGGTAAAGGCGCTTAAAGAACAGTTTTTATTCAACGAAACCAAAGGAACGGATTTATGAAAAACATTGCATTCGGGCAGTATTATCCTGCCGATTCGATTGTTCATAAAATGGATCCCAGAGCCAAGATCGTCCTCTCGGTGCTGTTCATCGTTTGCACGTTTCTGTGCAAGAACGCACTCTGCTTCTTGGCGCTGGTGCTTTCGGCGTTGCTTTTGTGTGGGCTTGCCAAGATCCCTCCGCTCCTCATTTTGCGAAGTCTCAGACCCTTGCTCTTTATCCTTCTGTTCACCTCGGCTTTCAGTATTTTCGGAACGACGGGAGAGCCGCAAAATCTGCTCACGCCTCCCGAATGGAAGCTGCACATCTACACCGACGGTCTTTGGAGAGCCTTGTTCATGTTCCTGCGGATCTTGGTCATGATCTCCACCACGGGCGTGCTTCTTTCCTATACCACCACGCCCATCGACCTCACCGACGGCATGGAGCAGCTCTTTTCTCCCCTGAAAAAGCTCCGCATTCCGGTTCACGATATCGCCATGATGACCTCCATCGCCCTGCGATTCATTCCCACTCTGATGGAGGAGACCGAAAAGATCATGAACGCGCAAAAGGCAAGAGGGGCCGATTTTCAGAGCGGAGGGCTTATCAAGCGGGCGAAGGCACTGCTTCCCATCTTCATTCCGCTCTTGAATTCCGCCTTCAAGCGAGCCGACGAGCTGGCAAACGCCATGGATTGTCGGTGCTACAACGGTGGAGAGGGACGAACCAAATGGAAGACCCTTCACTTTGGCCTTGCAGACGGACTTGCATTGGCGGCGGTCTTGGTGCTTGGCGTTGGGATCTTCTTTCTGAACCGATGCGGAATCGGTTATACGATGGTGTGATATGAAGATCCTGTTGAAGATACGGTATCTCGGAACCGCCTATTGCGGCTATCAGGTGCAACCCAATGGCGTCACGGTACAAAAGCGCTTGAACGAGGCGACCGAGGCCTTGTTCGGCTACCCCTGTGACGTGGTGGGATGTAGTCGCACCGACAGCGGCGTACACGCAAACGAATTTTGCGTCACGGTCGCCAAAAAGGGAAGGGAGCATTTGGAGACCGCCATCCCTGCCGAGCGCATCCCCTTGGCGCTTTCGGCGCATCTGCCCCCCGATATTTCGGCCTTCGAGGCGCTTTGGGTGTCCTCGGCCTTCCATCCGCGGTATGATGTTTCCGAAAAGGAATATCTCTATCGCATCTATAATCATCCCGTTCGCTCTCCCTTCGAGGAGGGGCGCGCCCTGCATCTGCCGAGGATCGTCACGAGCCGCGACCTTTCACGTATGCAAGAGGCCGCTGAAAAGCTGATCGGAACGCATGACTTCGCCTCCTATATGGCGCAGGGCTCCAAGATCACCGACACGGTCCGAACCATCACCGCCTCTGAAATTACGCGAGAGGGCGATCTGATCCTCTATCGGGTGAGCGCAAACGGATTCCTTTACAACATGGTACGCATCCTGACGGGAACACTTTTGGCGGTTGCCGAGGGAAATCTCGAGCCGGATGACATTCCGCGCATCACCGAGGCAAGGGATCGTCGTATGGCGGGGAGCACCGTGAGCGCGGAGGGGCTTTATCTCAACCGCGTCTCCTACCCGAAGGAGTGCCTGTCTCCCGATTGGAAGGGGGAGAGACGATGAAGCAAGAGGAAACGACGCGCGCCATGACGCAGGAAACCCCGCCCCCTGTCGCGCTTCCCGATCCGCAAAACCCCTACTATGAGCGCGTTTCCGAGCGATTTGGGGTCTTGCAGGTGCTTTTGTATTTGTGCTTGCTTCTTTTTGTGGTGATCTCGTTGCTCGGCAATACCGGCATGATTACCTATCAAAATCTCTACTATTTCGTCAAGGATCTCAATGCCTCGGCAGAGTCGGTGGAGAAATTGCAGGGCGATTCCCTCGGCTATGCGTGGGACGAGGAGCAGAGCTTCGTTTCCTACCGTCAAGGCTTGGCGGTGGCGGGAAATTCGTCGGTCACGGTTTTCACGGCATCGGGACGCGAGATCATTTCCCAGCATCACAGCTACCAATCTCCGGTCGCCGTTGGCGAGGGAAAGTACCTGATGGTCTACGAAATGGGTGGCACGCAGTATTCACTCTACAATTCCTACACGCGCATCCACACGGGCAAAACGCAAACACCCATTCGCAAAGCCGAAATGTCCAAGTCGGGAAGCTACGCGATCCTGACCGAAGCCGACGGCTATGCGTCGGTGGTGGAGCTTTACAACGACGATTTCAAGAAGATCGGAAGCTATCGCTACAACGGCTACGTCACCGACGTTGCCATCGACCAAAAGGGAGAGCATTTGGCGGTCTTGGTTCATGAGGCCGAGGGAATGACCTTCCGCACGTCGGTTCGGCTCTATACCGTCGGTCAGACCGATCCAACGGCAGAGCGCGTGCTCTCGGGGGGACTCGGACTCTATTGCGGCTACACCGAGGCAGGAAAGCTCTCGGTCTTGGGCGAAACAGGCTTGTTTTATGTTTCCGCCGAGGGTGACTTGGAGCGCGTTGCCGACGTGGACACGAACCGTCTTGTCTATGCAGACATTGGCGTGCATGGAAGCATCCTGATCCAAGCCGGCAAGGAGCATCTGACCCGGCATCACATCACGGTTTATGATAAAAACGGCAAGGCTCTCTATGAGGATTCGATCGAGGGGACCGTGGAGGCGGCCTCGCGCGGCAAGGACACGCTCTTTATCAAAACCGAGGATACGCTTTACCGTATTCGCATCAACGGAGGACGGCGGGAGTCGATCCCATGTGATACCGTTTGCAAGAGCTTGTTGACCATCGAGGAAAACACGGTCTTGCTCTGTACGGCAAAAAAAGCGACCTACTACCGTTTTCAAGGGAAATGATCCCTGAAAATACATCCAAAAACAGAAAAGGAGACAGAATATGGGACACGCAATTTTTGATCTTTTGTTTTTAGCATTTGGCGTACTTATGGTCATCATCTGTGCCAAGACGGGCTTTTTCCTGAGCCTGCTGAAATTTTGCAAGCTCTTGCTGGCCGTTGTGGCGGCCTACCCCTGGGGAGATGCCCCCGGCGCAGTCCTTTCCAAGCCCATCTTCTACACGCCCATCCGCAACTCGATCTTTGAAAAGATCAACGGCGTCTATCAAAAGGCGGCGGGATCGTTTCAGGCAGAGACGGCCTTGGAGGCCATCCCCGGCTTTTTGAAGACCGACGCCATGGTGCAAAAGCTGAACGGCTTGGAGGGAGAGGGCGAGGCGCTCGTCCACTCGATCTCGGATTCGGTGGCAGGCGCACTTTCCTCGGTCGTCAGCTCGATCGTCGGCTTTTTGCTGGTATTCGCGATCGCCTTCCTTGTGTTGACGGTTGCCTACTGGTTCTTAAAGGGCTTCCGCTCGAAGCTGGGATTGATCTCCTTGGTGGACACGATCCTCGGCGCACTTCTCGGTCTGCTTTTGGCCTGCATCGTGCTGTTTGCCGTCGGATCACTGATGAAGTTCTTCTTCGCATCGAAGCCGATCTACGCAAATTCGATTTTGGTGAAGTTCTTTGGAGATTCCTTTATTCTCAACGTACTGAAATTCTTGAATATCAACCAATGGCTCTCGAAGCTCGGACAACTGATCGCATAACCAAACAAGAAAGGACCGACCACACGTCGGAAAACGCGAATAACTCATGACCATGTGTTCAAAATGCCACAAGCGCGTGGCAGTCGTATTCATGACCAGAATGGAAAACGGGGAAAAGGCCACCCGTGGCTTTTGCATGAAATGTGCCAAGGAATTTGGTGTTCCCGTGGACAACATCGTGGGAAACATGATCGACCAGCTCGGTATCTCGCAGGAGCAGCTTGAAAGCGCGGAGGACGATCTGGCCTCCATGCTCACGCAAATGCAAACGCCCTCCGATTGCGACGATTCCGAGGATGGAGGCGCGCCCGCCATTGACATTCCCAAGCTGTTTCGGGATGCGGGCTTTGCTCCCGTGGACGGAGCCGCGCCTGCTCCCAAGTCGGGAGAAGGCGAAAAGGGCGACGGACGGGAAGCCCCCAAAAAGAAGCCCAAGGAGGAGAAAAAGCTCAAATTTCTCACCACCTACTGTCGCAATCTCACCCGCTTTGCCAGAGAAGGCAAGCTCGACAATATCATAGGCAGAGACAGAGAGCTGGCAAGAGTGATCCAGATCCTCTGCCGTCGCCAAAAGAACAATCCCTGTCTGATTGGCGAGCCGGGCGTGGGAAAGACCGCCATTGCCGAGGCGCTTGCCATTCGCATCGCGTCGGGCAATGTGCCGTATAAGCTCCAAGGCAAGGAGATCTATCTCGTCGACATGACCGCTCTCGTGGCGGGAACGCAGTTCCGTGGACAGTTTGAGTCTCGGATCTTGGGACTGCTGGGCGAGGTGAATGCCGTTGGAAATGCCATTCTGGTGATCGACGAGGTGCATAACATCGTTGGAACGGGAGACGCGGAGGGAAGCGTGAACGCGGCCAACATCTTAAAGCCCGCACTTTCCAGAGGTGAGGTGCAGGTGATTGGCGCGACCACACTCACCGAATACCGCAAGTATATCGAAAAGGACACCGCCTTGGAGCGTCGCTTCCAGCCCATCGTGGTGGATGAGCCGAGTATCGAGGATGCGGTAGAGATGCTGCAAGGGATCAAGCACTACTACGAGGATTTCCACGGTGTAACGATTCCCGACGAGGTTCTTCGCCGTACGGTCGTTCTTTCCGAGCGGTATATCACCGATCGTTTCCTGCCCGACAAGGCGATCGATCTGTTGGATGAGGCCGCCTCCTATCTCTCGCTTTCCTCGGCGGCGCTGAACGAAAGCTATTCGATCCGCGACCGTCTTCTGACCTTAAAGACCGAGCGAGAGGAGCTGGAGGCTCGCATTGCCGAGACCGAATCGGCTGAGGCACAGCGCTTTGAGGATATCTCAAAGCTCCGTTCCGAGGAGCTTCGTCTCTCCGCGCGCCTGACGGAATTGGAGCCTGCGGCAAAGTCGATCCTGTTGACCGAGAATGAGATCGCAAACGTGATTGAATTATGGACGGGTGTTCCCGCCACCAGTATCACCGAAAACGAATTTGAGCAGATCGACCAACTGGAACAACGCCTGAAAAAGCGTATCATTGGGCAGGACGCGGCGGTTTCTGCTGTTGCCCGCGCCATCAAGCGCAACCGAGCAGGCATCTCCTATAAGCGCAAGCCGGTATCCTTTATCTTCGCAGGACCGACGGGCGTTGGAAAGACCGAGCTTGTCAAGACCTTGGCGGCGGATCTCTTCCATTCTCCCGAGACCCTGATCCGCTTGGATATGTCCGAATTCATGGAAAAGCATTCGGTCTCGCGCATCATCGGAGCGCCTCCCGGCTACGTTGGCTACGACGAGGCAGGGCAGCTCACCGAAAAGATCCGTCGCAGACCCTATTCGGTGGTTCTCTTTGACGAGATCGAAAAGGCGCATCCCGATGTATTGAATATCCTGTTACAGATTCTGGATGACGGACGCATCACCGACGCGCGCGGTAAGACCGTGAATTTCGAGAACACCATTCTCGTTATGACCACGAACGCGGGCTCGGATCGCTCGGCGGCTCTGGCAGGCTTTGCATCGAGCGGCGAGAAGGCGGCCGAGGACAAGACCGAAAAGGCGCTGTCCACCTTCCTGCGTCCCGAATTTATCAACCGTGTGGATGAGATCATCACCTTCCGTTCGCTGTCCGAGGAGGATTTCATCGCCATCGCTTCGATCATGCTGGACGAATTGCGGATGGCGTTGGAGGAAAAGAAGATCACGCTCACCGTCACCGACGCGGCCAAGGCATTGATCGCCAAGCGCTCCTACTCGCAAAAATACGGCGCGCGAAATATGCGTCGGTATATTCAACGAGAGGTGGAGGATCGGTTGGCCGAGCGGATCATCGCCGACTACCGGCGAAGCTACTCGTCCGTCCTCTTGGATGCCGACGGCGAATCCATCCAAATCACCTGTCAATAAAAGCAAAAAAGCAACGCGTCACCACTTTGTGATGCGTTGCTTTTTGTATCAAGATTCATCCTTTTGGTCAATAACCATTTGGTCGTCTCGTCTGTTGTCCTGCTTTTTTTCCTGTATAACAATCTCGTAGCCAAGGATATTAAGCCTCTCTACCGCCTTATCAAAGGAGAGATTGTCATTATGCAGCCTCGCGCTTACATCATTACCCGTTAGAATTTTGACTTCGCCCGTCGTTCGGTCAATTTTTTTGAGCGAATGCCCCATATCGCTCAGGGACACGCCTTTGGTTCGCATCACGGTTCGTATTGCCTTGTTTATTTTCATCGTACTGCACCTCCAATAAAACAATTTTACACTAAACTTATTTAGTTGTCAAGCCTTTTAAAGAAATAGATATATTTTTTGTAGGTGTTGATTCCCAAAACACAGCATATACTGTACCAAGCTGTTTTGGATGGGAGGTTGTCGGGATGAAGCGATATCACACAGGGGATCTGCGTTGCTTGGAGATCCTGAACGTATGCGACGGATCGAGCTTGGGGTATGCCAATGAGCTTGAAGTGGAGGTAGAGGGGGATTGCGCCCGCGTGACTGCTCTGATCATTCGCAAAAGCGGAGGCTTTTTGGGGCTTGGCTGTGGGGAGGATCTGGTGATCCCTTGGTGCAAGATCGAATGCATCGGAGAGGACGCGATTTTGGTTCGCTTGCCCACGAATGAGCTGTCAAGCTGTCTTTGCCACCGCATTCGCGGAAAGGGATGGTTCTTTGGCGGCAAAAAAGGTCGATGACGCGCATCGACCTTTTTCTTTTATACGGTTTTGATTACGGATTCTTTTTCGGGAAGCTATCCTTCAAGCCAACGATGCGGTTGAAGGTGTTGGGATACTTGGAATCCTTGCAGAAATAGCCCACGCGAACGAACTGGAACTGCTCGCCGTCCTTCGCATCGGCAAGGCAGGGCTCCACAAAGCAGTTCTCCAAGCGAATGAGGGAATCGGGATTGAGATAATCGTTGTAGGTCTGTCCCTCGGGAATGTCGTTGACGTTCTCAATGGTAAAGAGCTTATCGTAGAGCATCAGTGTGGTCTTTTCGGCATACTTGGCCGAGAGCCAATGCACCGTACCTTTCACCTTTCTGCCATCCACGGGGTTGCCGTTTCCGGTTTCTAGATCGGCGGTGCAGAGCAGCTCGCGAATGCTTCCGTCGGGATTCTTGACGATCTCGTTGCAACGAATGATATAGGCGCCCATCAGGCGAACCTCACCATCGGGCTTCAAGCGGAAGAACTTGGGAGGCGGTACCTCTGCAAAATCGTCCTCGTCGATATACAATTCGCGCGTAAAGGCAACGCGGCGCGTGCCGGCGGTGGGATCCTGCGGATTGTTGGAGACCTCAAAGAACTCCTCCCGATCCTCGGGATAGTTGGTGATGACCACCTTGATCGGACGCTGTACGCAGATGCGACGGGGCGCGGTTGCATTCAGCTCCTCGCGGATGCAGTGCTCCAAAAGTCCAATGTCAACCAGACTGTCTGCCTTGGAGACACCTGCGCGCGTTACGAAATCGAAGATCGAGGCAGGGGTGTAGCCACGTCTGCGGAGCGCGCAAAGCGTGGGGAGACGGGGATCGTCCCAGCCGTCCAC
>JAZSKO010000018.1:0-24585 GCA_045534875.1 Eubacteriales bacterium
ACAGAACGACATGGCTACGACACGACTTGTAGAGATCGCCGATGGTGTTGACGACGAGCTTGCAGAGATTGACCACAAGCGAGCCGAGGATCACCACAACGAGCGAGCCGGGGATCTTTTTGCTGATGCGCGGCCACACGATCAGGATCGCCAAGGAAACGGCACCCACCAAAAAGGCCGAGAGATTGAAGGAGGAAAGGCTGTGGAGGATCGCCTCCAGCTTTTCCACGGTCTCAACGGGTGTCACGCCCGCCCCAAAGGTAAGACCGAAGAAATCCTTGAGCTGTCCCACCACGATGGTCACGGCAATGCCTGCGGTGAAGCCCGTGGTGATGGTGTAGGGGATGTATTTGATGAGCGAGCCGAGCCGACAAACGCCGAACACGACCAAAAGAATACCTGCCAGAACCGTGGCGATCACCAAGCCGTCCAAGCCCTCGGCGGCCACGATGCCGGCCACGATGGTGGCAAAGGCGGCGGTGGGACCCGAGATATTGACGTTACTACCGCCCAGAAGCGCGATCACAAAGCCTGCCACGATGGCGGTGTAAAGTCCCTTTTCGGGAGAAACGCCGGAGGCGATGGCCAAGGCGATCGAGAGGGGCAGGGCAATGACCGCCACGATCAAGCCTGCCACAAGATCGCTAACAAGCTGTTTTTTGGAATAGCTCCGAAAGACCGACAGGAGCTTGGGTTGAAAGACCTTCATGGATGTGTGTCCTCGCTTTTTTGTCTTTTTCGCTGTGATTGTAACATACGATATTATACTGCCTCTCCCCCTTTTTGTCAACCGATAAATGGGGGTTTTTTCAAAAAAAGGAGCAAAAAGCATTTTTTCTTTGAAGGAACACTTGACAAATCAACAATAAAATCGTATAATTAAACTGTATGCGTGTTTCTATCGCGACCCTTCGCGACGAAAAAACAGGCGATCGAAAACGGAACGAACATTGAGGAAAGGATGCCGTATGAGTGAACGGTTTTTGAAATTCCGAGGACAGATCAACCGTCGGCGCGTGCTGCTCTGTGTGGCGCTCGGGCTGATGCTGGGGATCGGCGTGACCTCGGTTCTGGTCATCCTTGCCAAGCGCGAGATCATGGGGCTACGGCTTCTGCCGTCGATTCTGATCGGTCTTGGCGTGGCGCTTCTCTCGACCGGTGTGGGGCTTTTGCTCACCCGCTTCGACGAAAAGGCGCTCGCGCGGCGGTTGGACGAGGAGAATTCGCTCGGAGAACGGACGAGCACCATGGTGGCCTTCCGCGAGGACAGCAGGGAGATGGCGCGCCTGCAACGGGAGGATGCCCAACGCGCGTTGGAATCGGTCTCTGCCCCCAAGTTGCGTCCGGCGGCGATCGTAACGGTTCTTGTGGCGGGGCTGTTGAGCGTGAGCCTGCTCGTCACAGCGGCGGCGTTGCCCACAAAACAGCCCCCCGCTCCCGAGCCTCCTGCCGAGGAGGAGGGCTTCCTCTTTACCGAATGGCAGAAAACACGCCTTTTGGCTCTGATCGAGTACGTTCGCGCGTCGGATCTGCGTGAGAGCATCCGCCCGATGGCGGTGGAGGAGCTGGAGGGACTATACGACACGCTCCTGACGGTAACGAAAAGGGCGGATATGGTAGCTGAGGTCACCTCCTCTATGGTGGTGATCGACGATGCCGTGAAGGCGGTCAATACCTACGATCCCATCGTCAAGCATTTGTCTCTCTCCACCGAGGAATCCATCCGACGGCTGGCGGCGTCTATGGGACGCGTGACGGGGGATATCCCGTCGCAGGAGATCACCGATCTGGCAACACTTCTGGCAAAGAAGACCGAGAATCCTCTCCCCGAGCTGGCAACCAAGCTCGAGATTGCCCTGATGACCTTGGAGATCGACCGCGAGGACGCTGTGTTCAAAGCGGTTGGCGGCGTGATCGAGCAGATGCGCGCAAGCGACGCGTGGCTTGCCACCGACACCGAGGAGGCGCGGATCGCGGCCTTGGAGCAATGGTTTACCGATCAGATCGGCACGGTTCGCTTGGCGGCGGCACAGCAAAGCGCGGATCGCTCGGTGGCCGACACGGTCATCACCGAGCTGATGTTCATTTTCGGACTCACGAAGAACGATCTGCCTGCCTCCCTGTTGGAGGACGGAAACAAATATGAGGATATCGCAGGCGACTACGAGGAGAAGGACGACGAGCTTCACGGCGGTGGAGCGGGCAGAGACGAGATGGTCTACGCCTCGGATGACGAGATCTTCGATCCCACCGACGGCAAGCACGTCCCCTACGGAGAGGTCTTGAAGGACTATTTCGCCGTGATGAACGATCGCTTCATCAACGGGGAGCTGCCCGAGGAATACAAGAACTTTATACGTGACTACTTTGACGCACTCTATAACAGCGACTACAACGAGCAGGAATAAGCAAGAGGAAGGATGACCGAACATGGAAAATACAGAAAAGATCCAAGCATTCAGCAAAACCATTGCCGCCGTGAGAGAAGAGCTGCAAAAGGACGTGGTGGGGCAGGAGGAGATCGTTGAGAACGTGATCATTGCCATCATCGCGGGCGGAAACGTCCTGTTGGAGGGTGTTCCCGGAGTGGGAAAGACGCGCCTTGTGCGCTCGCTCAGCCGCGCCTTGCGGTTGCCCTTTTCGCGCATTCAGTTCACCCCCGACCTGATGCCCTCGGACGTCACGGGAGCGAACGTCATCGAAAAAACGGCCGACGGAAAGCTCAACACGGTCTTCCGTCGCGGCCCGATCTTTGCAAGCCTTGTCTTGGCGGACGAGATCAACCGCGCCACCCCTAAGACCCAATCGGCGATGCTGGAGGTCATGCAGGAGCATAAGGTGACGGTCGGTACCGATACCTATGCCTTGAAGGAGCCCTTCTTCGTTCTGGCAACCGAGAACCCCGTGGAGCAGGACGGAACCTATCCGCTGCCCGAGGCACAGATGGATCGCTTTATGTTCAAGCTGGTCATGAAATTCCCGTCGGACGCCGAGCTGATGGATATCGTCAAGATGACGCAGATCACCATGGCCGAGACGGCTGAGGCGGTCGTGGATGGCCCGACCATCCTCCAAATGCGTGAGCTGGCCGCAGAGGTCCCCGTGATCGACGAGGTCATCGACTACGCCGTTCGTCTGGTGTCGGGAACGCACGCCGAGGTCGAGCAAGCCACCGATACCGCGAAGAAATACATCAAGTACGGAGCATCCCCCCGCGCCGCGCAGGCGCTCATTACGGCGGCAAAGGTGCGCGCGCTCATTCGCGGAGCGTATAACGTCTCCTATGAGGACGTCGCCGCTCTCGCGCACGCCGTGCTTCGTCACCGTATCAAGATCAACTACGCCGCCATCAACGAGCATCTGGGCGTGGATGATGTGATCACGATGCTGGTAAAGGAATTGAAGAAATAAGCTATGAGTCGTCTGATCGTAAAGGAGGAGCTTCTTTCGCAGATCGAGACGCTCCAAATGCTGATCCGCAACAACGTAGCCGGGCAGTTTGGCGGAAACCACCGCAGTAAGCGCTTCGGCTCGTCCTGCGAATTTGCCGATCATCGGGAATACATGGAGGGCGACGACATTACCAAGATCAACTGGAATGCCTACGCGCGCTTCGATAAGCTCTACCTCAAGCAATTCCTGGATGAGAGACAGATGCACACGCGGATCTACATCGACGCCAGCCGCTCCATGCAGTACGGGGACGCGAAAAAGGCCGAGCAGGCCCTTCGCATTGCGGCGGCGATCGCCTATCTGTCGGTTTGCGAAATGGATAAGGTCTCGATCTACGCCATCGTGGAGGGTGAGGCGGTTTGCCTCGTCAACGGCATGGTCGGAAAAGAGGCCTATCTTACCGAGATCGGCAAGCTGAACGACCTCTCCTTTGAGGGGACGAGTCGAATCAGCCAAGCCATCGTTCCCTCGGTGGTGGGCTACGGCGACGGTATGTCGGTGATCCTGTCGGACTTTCTGACCGACGAGGATTACGAGACCGCCATCGACCACCTGTGTGACAAAAAGCGACATGTTTTCTGTATTCAGGTGCTGTCCCGAGAGGAGCGCAACCCCCAAATACGGGGAAAATACCATCTGTTCGATTCCGAGAATATCGAGAGGACCTTCCGAAGAAACATCGACCGTGAGCGCGCGAGAGCCTATAAGGAGGCCTTGCAGTACGTCACCAATCGGATCGGGGAGCATTGCGCCGCGCGTGGAGCCGACTATCTGCTCGTCGACGCGGAGGCCTCGCTCCAAGAGATCTTCTTCGGGAGCATGACCGGAATGGAGGTGCTGAAATGAGCTTTCTGTATCCGCTTGGATTGCTGGGGCTGATCGGCATCCCGATCCTGATCATCGTTTACATCATCAAAAGCAAATACGCCGAGCAAACCGTTTCCTCCACCTATCTGTGGGATCTGAGCGAGCGGTTCTTGAAGCGTCGCCGCAGAAGAAATCCCTTGGCGGGGCTGATCAGCCTGCTGCTCCAGATCGTGGCGGTCACGGCCATCTCGCTGGCGATCGCGCACCCTGTTTTGTCTTTGCCGGGAGCGGCGAGGGAGTATACTTTCCTTTTGGATGCTTCGGGAAGCATGAATCTCGAACAGAGCGGCACGACCCGCTTTGAAAAGGGAAAGGGAGAGATCCGCGCCATCATTGAGGATGCTGTGAACGGCAGTTGCTTTACCCTTGTGCGTGTCGATTCCAACGCCGCGGTGGTCTATGAGCAAGTCGAGGATAAGGAGCAGGCGCTCTTGCTTCTTGACGAGCAGATCCCCTCGCATGGCGTGGGAGACACCACCGACGCCATCGGCGTGGCGCAGGGCTATTTCAACGAAAACAAGGGAGCCCTGACCTATTGGGTGACCGATACGACCTACGAAAACAGTCAAAACATCACGGTGCTGAACGTGGCGGCGAGCGAGGTCAACTTCGCCCTTTCCGATGTGACGCATCAGTTCACCGCGCAGGGGCTTTCGGTGAGCGGCTTGGTGTCGCTCTACGGAGCCGAATCGGGAGAGGTGAAGGTGGAGCTTCTCTTGGACGGCGCGACCGTTGGGGAGACCACCGTTTCTCTGACCGCAGGACAGCCTGTGCGCGCTGAGATTCTTTGCGACGCATCGGTCTTTTCGGAGCTGACGCTCCGCCTCCAAACGCAGGATGCTATGTCGCTCGACAACGCCTCCACCATCTTCGATGCCAAGAGCAACGCGCTCTACGATATCTTACTGGTCAGCGAGCGTCCCTTCTTTCTTGAAAGCGCGCTCCGCAGTCTGGGCTACCGCAGTATCACGACGCTTGCCCCCAAGCAGTACGACGGGCAGAACGGCTACGGGCTCTACATATTCGATTGTTACAGCCCCACCTCTATTCCCACCGACGGAACGGTCTGGCTGGTCAACCCCGACGGTAGCACCGACAACACCGGCTTTGGTGTGCGGGATGTCTATTCCACGGGAGAGGGCTTGGAGCTGGAGCGCGAGAATGCCTCGTCGATGCTCTATAAGAGCCTGACGAAGGGGCTTTCGTGGGACACGGTCACGGTGTCCGAGTACACCCGTTGCGGTCTTTATCGCAATTTTACAACGGTTTTGACCTACAAGCAGAACCCGGTTCTGTTCGTGGGGACCACGGCGTCGGGCAACCGAGAGGTGGTCTTTGCCTTTGATCTGCACAATTCCAATCTTCCGCTGCTTCCGGATTACCCGGTGCTGATCTCCAATCTGCTGGGCTATTCCTTCCCCGATATTCTGGAAAGAGTGAGCTATACCGTCGGTGAGCAGGCACAGGTCAATCTTCCCGCCGGATGCGAGAGCGTTCGCGTGGAGTCCCCCACCGGAAATGTACAGTATTTGAGTCTCGATTCCGCCGTTGGAAGCTTTGCGCTTCCCGAGGCGGGCGCGTATCGCATCACCATGGATTCCTCTGCGGAGTTTTATGTCTATGCGTCGATGCCCGTGGAGGAATCGAACACCACCCCGACGGGCGAGCAGATGGCTCTTTCGGGGGAGGCTTCGAGCGAGGGCTTTGATGGGATCTTAGAGGCCCTTCCCGTGATTTTCTTGATCTTGGCCCTTGTGTTTGCGGCGGATTGGATGGTGTATTGCTATGAGGAATATCAGCTTCGATAATCCGTATCTGCTGCTGGCGATCCTGCCGCTTCTGGCGGCGGTGGTGATCCCCTTCTGCATCGCCATTCGCAGGGATAATCGCTCC
The DNA here is from genome assembly GCA_045534875.1 of Eubacteriales bacterium. Classification (GTDB taxonomy): domain Bacteria; phylum Bacillota; class Clostridia; order Oscillospirales; family CAG-272; genus UMGS1865. The sequence continues at coordinate 6,214 of JAZSKO010000018.1, forward strand.
AAAAGCGCCGTGGCGTCGCTGGCGCTCCACTTGGCGATCGTGTTGCTGGTGGGAACGGCGGCGGCAGGACTGCAGCACGTCACCACCGTGACGAAAACCGAGGTGGTGGTCGTGGCGGACGTCTCCTATTCCACCAAGGAGCGCTTGGACACGGTGGACGCCTATGTGGCGAACGTGCAGGCCTCTTTGCCGAAAAATTCCCAGATGGGATTGGTGTGCTTTGCGAAGGATCAGGCGCTCCTGACCCCCTTGGGAGGCGAGCTTGTCAGCGTTTCGACCGCGCAGGTGGACGACAGCGCCACCGATCTGGCGAGCGCCGTGCGCTATGCCTCCACCCTGTTCGGGCAGGATGCCGTGAAGCGGATCGTTCTGATCACCGACGGCATGGACACCGACGAGGAGGGGATTTCCGAGATGATCGGCGCGGTGGAGGAGCTTTACGCCAAGAATATCCGGATCGACGCCATGTATCTCGACAGCAATCTGTCGGATTCCTCGCGCGAGACCCAGATCTCGGGCGTTACCTACGACGAAAAGATCTACCTCAATCATGAAGCCACCGCCGACGTGCTGGTGCAGAGCACCCATGAGGAGCCTGCCATTCTGCGTCTGACCCGTGACGGGCAAACGCTGAAAAGCACCGCCGTGGTCCTGCAAAAGGGCTTTAACGTCTTCAATCTTCCGATCCCGACCAACGAGGCGGGCAGCTTCTCCTATGAGATCCTCTTGGAGGGAGAGCAGGACACCGCCCCCATGAACAATCACTATTCCTTCGTGCAGGATGTGGCGAGCGACGTGCGCGTTCTGTTCGTCAGCCAATCGAAGGCCGATCTCGACGCCGCGCTGGCACTCTACGGAGAGCGGGCGCAGGTAGACGCCTACATGGACGTTCCCAGAGCCGACCGTAAGGAGATCGAAAAATACGAGAATGTCACCCTTCTCAAAGAGCTTCCGCTCACGGCGGAGGAGCTTTGCGTGTACGATGAGTACATGCTCTCCACCGTTGATGTACGCGATATCGACAACGTCTCCTATTTCATTGAGCTGATCGGTGGGATGGTCTCGGAGTTCGGAAAGAGCCTTGTCACCGTGGGTGACATCTCGATCCAAAACAAGACCGACGACACCTTGAAGCAGCTCGAGGAGATGCTTCCCGTTCGCTTTGGAAACACCGATCAGGCGCCCAAGCTCTACGGGATCGTGATCGACTGCTCGAGAAGCATGTTCACCGCCTCGCGCTTGCAGGTGGCGAAGGATGCGGCAACGTATCTGGTGAATATGCTCAACGACGGCGACTACGTGGCCGTGATCCAGTTTGCGGGTGAGAGCTTTGTTATTCAGACCCCCGTGGATGCCACCAATCGCGAGAGCATCGCGAAAAAGATCCACGAGCAGGTGCAGCCCTTGCAGGGAACCTTCATCGGAGGCGGTCTGCAAAAGACCTATCAGGAATTCTTGGAGGGCGATCTTGCCTCCATGTACAGCGAAAAGCAGATCATGCTCATCAGCGACGGTCTCACCTTTACCGCCGAGACAGCAGACGCGGGAGAGGTAGCGGCCGAGATGTATGCACAGGGGATCGTGACATCGGTCATCAACCCCTACTGCAAGGAGCAGGACGGAATTGATCTTTTGAAGGAGGTCGCCGCCAAGGGAGGCGGCTCCTACTACGAGCTGGAAAGCGAGAAGGATCTGGAGGACGTGGTGTTCTCGCAGATCGCCGATGACGTCAACGAAAGCATCGTCGAGCGCGAAACGGCGGTTCATATCGAACACACCAAGGATGAGGTGCTCAAGGGAGTGTCCTCTCTGCCCAACATCCACGGATTCCTGCAATCCCGAGCCAAAACAGGCTCGACCGTTCCCATCACCGTTCGCTACGTCAATTCCAAGGACGCAGAAACCGTTGTGCCTCTTTACGCCTACCGTGATTACGGAAACGGGCGCGTCACCTCCCTCTGCACGTCTTTCTCGGGCGAGTGGGTGAAGGAGTGGACCGGCGAGGGGGCAGAGCGCTTCTGGCAAAATCTGCTCACGGTCAACACGCCCGAGGAGCGGATCGACTACCCTTACCGTCTCAACATCACCGATCAGGGCGGACACCTGAACGTCGAGATCCTCCCCTTGGTCATCAACCCCGAGGCCACCGCCACGGTGCTGTTGACCCTGCCCGACGGCGAGACGGTCACCGAGGAATTGACCTTCGATTCCACACGCTATTTTTACAGCTTCCGCACCGATGCCATCGGCACCTATGAGATCCGCGTGCGCTATGCCTATACCGATTACGGCAGAGCCGACAAGGAAAATCCCACGGGAGCGGTGTCGTATGAATCGGTCAACTACTACTGTCGTCCCTATGCGCCCGAGTACGATCGGTTTGCGCTGTTCTCCCCCGCGAACCTCAACGCATCCATCCGTCACAGAGGAACGGTGCGCGAGGACGGAGCGGTGGATCTGACGCCCGACGAGGATTCGGTGGTCACCTACACGGTGCGCTTCACCGTCCCCTTCCTGATCGCGGCGGCGGCTCTGTTCGTGGCGGACGTGATCGTGCGGAAGATCAAGATGGCCGATCTGCGCGGCCTCTTTGCCAAACGAAAGAAAACAGGAGGAAGCTGAATGAAACGAAACGCACGCATAGCTTGGTTGCTTTTGGCGCTCCTGTTGCTTCTCTTGCCCTCCTGCGGCTCCTATCAGGGAACGACCGGAGGGAACAACGACAAGAACCCCTCCCAAGGCGGTAGCTCCGATCCCTTGCAGGGAGAGGAGGGGCTTACCTTCTCGGTCCGCATCCTCTATGAGGGGGCGTACATCACTCCGCATGATCTGGTCGAGGAGGGAGAGACAGCCGAGGTCAAGGCGATCTGGTCGGATGGCTTTTCCTATCAGGAGGCGACCTTCGACGAAACGGGAACCGCCAAGCTCACCGGGCTGGACGGAGACTATCGCGTTACCCTTTCGGGCTTGCCCGAGGGCTACGCCTACGATCCCAACGCCTATCGCGTAACCAACGACAACCGCGACGCAACGGTGGAGATCTTCAAGCATAAGACCACCCGTAAGTCGGGAGCCGATCTGTATACCAATTGTATCAAGATCAGCTCCATCGGCCTCTACTGCGCCGAGCTTGACGATGAGGACGACATCGTTTACTATGAGTTCACCCCGAAGGAAAGCGGCACCTACACCGTGGTCTCGTGGGTGGATACGGCCGCCAACACGGTCAACCCTATGGTGGATGTTTACAACGGCACGTCGGCGTTTAAGCTGTTTGCCTACACGCAGGACGACGGCGGTGCATCCTCCACCTTCACCAAGAATTTTGTCCATGAGGTCAAGATCTCGATGGAGGAGGTCGGAAACTGCTTCACCTTTGGCGTCAGAGCGGCGGTCACCACGGGAAACACCGAGGAGCTTCGCATCTATTTCGCCATCCAGCTCAACGGAGGTATGTACAGCAACGCCTACGTCAAGGAAATGATGATCCCCGTCGAGCTGTTGGAGCACGTCTATGACGAGATCCGTATGCTTCAAGCGCTGTCGCTTGACGAATACCGCGCCTTTTTCGGATACGGGGAGTATTCGCAGGATTGGACGAAGGACGCCCACGCGGCTCTGCAAGCCATCCGCATCCCCACCTACAACGAGCTCACGGGTACGTATAGCCATGACCATGCCGACCTGCACCATATCCTCTATGGCAGGGAAGGCGGGGAGATGGATCTGCTCCGTGATGTGAGAGGACATTTGGAAGGACTGTTTGCGAACAACGGCACCTACGTTTACGCCGAATCCGACCGTTTGGGAGCAGAGGGAAGACTTCTGTTCGATCAGGATATGTACCGTCTTTGCCCCGACGATGGCTTCTACCATCTCTATGATGAGGCGGCCTACCCCGAAACCAACGGCTACGGCCCGATCCTCTATGCCGACCTGACCACGGGCGGTCGCTTCCTCGAAGCCTCGCTCGCTACCATGGAGTATGCGGGCAACTCGGCGCTCACGGTCTGGGGAACGCACAACTATAAGCATTTCATTGAAGGGTACGCCTCTCTTATTACCCCAAGAGGAGGCTATCCCAACATCACGCCCGCCTACTATTGCTCCTATATGGGAGACGACGAGCGCATCACCACCAATTGCCCCTGCTTGAAGGACTGTGGGGGAGGATGTCCCGAGGGGTGCGAGACCTGCACCGACTCCTGCCGTCCCTGTCCCATCAGCCTCAAATTTGCGCCCGGATACGCCGATTTCGCCAACCGCGACGGTCGCGTCCCCGTGACGCAGGAGCTCAAGGACTTTTTGCAGGGATTCAGCATTTCCCAGCGGTATTTTGCCGACGGCAACGGCTGGGTGGAGACCCACGACGTCTATGCCGTGGATGCTCCCGAGGATAGCCAATGGCTCTGGGCCTGCGGCTATTACAAATAATCTGTTTTTAGACACGGATTCGTGTTTAAAATAAAAAAATTTTTTTAAGGAGGCTCTTTATCATGAAAAGAGGCTTAAGTCTCGTTCTGTTGCTTCTGGTTGCGTTGCTTTCCTTCGCATCCTGCGTTGCAGCAAACGACCACGACCACACGTACAGTGATGTATGGGAAACCGATGAAAACAATCACTGGCACAAGGCAACCTGTGAGCACACCGATGCCATCGCATCCAAGGGCGCGCACAAGGATGCCGACAACAACGGTGAATGTGACATCTGCGGCTACGGCGATGCGCACGTTCACACCTACACCGATGCATGGTCCTCGGATGCCGAGGGTCACTGGCACGCAGGCACCTGCGAGGGTGAGAGCGTGAAGGGACAGGTTTACCCCCATGCAACCAAGGACGGGGACATCTACTGTGACCTGTGCGGCTATGAGGTCGCATACCAGATCACCGTAAACGCTCCCAAGTACGTCACCATTGGCGGCTCGACCGTGGCATACCCCGGTGAGGATGTGACCTTCACCGCCTCGGCGTCCACCAACTTCACCCTTGCCATCGAGGGCGCAACCCAGGTTGGCGAGCCTGTGAAGGAAGACGGCGTGATCACCTATACCTACAAGGTAGAGGATCTTGCCGCTCACGGCGAGGCCACCATTACCGCTACCCGTTACGGCTTTACCACCGAGTACGCCAGCGATGAGATCGAGATCGAGGTGGAGGAGATCGACGGTTGGATGACCGGCGGCGAGGCCGAGTTCACCGTGACCATTCCCGCCGCAGGCAAGTATGTCCTGATCGGTTCGGTTGGACATGAGATGTCCCTCAATTTCTACAATGCAGACGGTGAGTGGCTCGGTGCCGCCTTTGACATTGAGGAGGCAGGCGAGATCACCGTGACTGCAAAGGTCGCTGTTTACACCACCGGACTGGAGCTGGAGGCTGTGGACGTAACCTACTACCTGATCTCGGTCGAGGAGACCGAGCTGAACCTCGGCGACAAGCTCGTCGGCGACGGCTACACCTTCCCCGCAGGCGTGGAGATGGAGGTCACCTTCGTGGCTCCCGAGGCAGGTCTGTATCAGATCACCTCTCCCGTTGAGGGGCTGCTCTTCAACAATGACCTTAACATCTGCGTGGCATATGCTACCGAGGCAGGTGAGGAGATCACCGTCTACGTGAAGCAGGAGACCTTTGAGGCTTCCTCTTATGAGTTCATCTGGAACATCGAGAAGCTGGCGCCCACCGCAGACGCGATCGTTGGCGAGAACGATGTGACCATTCCCTACGGCAAGTATCTGGTTTTGAAGCTGGTTGCCGAGAATGCAGGCGACTATACGTTCGCAATGGAAAGCGGTATCAGCGGCGTGTATGCGTATGATACGGAGTACGGCTTCATGATGAGCCTGTGGGATGTTCTCACCCTGGACGAGGGCGAGGAGCTGATCCTCTATATCTGCAACACCGATGACGAGAGCTTTGACGGTGAGGACACCGTGGCAGACGTTCTTACCATCACCTATTCCGAGCCCGCTCCCGGTATCGACGTGACCGTTACCGATACTTACGGTTTCTTTGATGAGTATTCCTTCACCGCAGAGGTGAGTGGAACCTATACCTTTGCTGTTCCCGCAGGACTTGGCGTGTTGGATCTCAACGCAGGCCCGTGGGATCCCCCCTATGTCGATTTCAACTTTAACGAATTTGGCACCACCTTTGACCTTGTACTGGCTGCCGGCGAAGTCTTTGCTTTCGCAGTTGGCTCTTTTGAAACCGGCGAATTCCGTATCACCTACTCGGTCGTTGAGGGCGAAGTAGGTGGCGGAGACGATGAGGGTGGCGACGATCCTGTTCCTTCCATCAAGGATGCAAACGGACTGGGCGGTACGTATGAGTTCACGTTTAATCCTGTTACCTTCACCCTGACCTTTACTCCCGATTCCGAGGGGGCTACCACCGGTACGCTCGAGGTTATTGATCCTGCAACCGCTTCGAACGGTGGCACCTTCACCTACACCATTTCCGACGGCGCGTATGTCTTCTATCAGGATGGTGATGAGACCCTGAATGTGATCGTGACCAACGACGGCCACAACTGGCTCTTCCAGAACCTCTCGCTCCGTTTCCCTCAGGCATTCGCTGCCTACGAGGCATAATCCTTCGATCAAACACGCTCGCCCTGTCTTTCCGATGGGGCGGGCGACCCCCTGAAACAGGATCTCCATCCCTTCCGATGGAGGTCCTTTTTTGCATACGTATGCAAAAAACGGGGACTCTTTTTCCCAAAAAAGACTTGCCAGCCGCGCCGAAATATGGTATACTATGCGCAGAAGCATCGACAAGGCGAGAAAGGAAGGGCAAATGGCAAAACGAACCAACAAAATGTGGCTCAGCCTCCTGCCGGAGCTGAACCGAACAAAGCTCCTGCTCATGGAGCATCGGCATGTCTTTTCGGTCGAGATGCATTGCCACGAATTTTTGGAGCTGACCTACATCCAAAGAGGAACGGTGGAGCATACGCTTGATGGACAAACGGTCACCCTCCGAGAGGGGGACTATTTCATCGTGGATTACGGTAGCCGACATAAGTACCGCAACACCGACGGTCATGGATTCGACAATCTTGATTGTCTCTTTCTCCCTGAACTGCTCGATCCCGTCTTGAAGGGAACAAAGAGCCTGCGAACCCTCTTGGAGCACTACCTGTTGCATTTCAATATGCAGGCGTTGGTGCAGAATCCGGCGCACATGGTCTTCCATGACACCGACGGAAGCATCCTTTCTCTCTTGGAAAAGATGCAAAAGGAGCTTCGCGAGCAGAGCGCGGGCTACACCGAATTTTTGCGGTGCTATCTTGTGGAGATCCTGCTCCACACCATGCGACGCTTGGAGGACTCCGGCGCGGCGGCAACGGGACAGGATGTCAGCCGTTTCTTGACCGAATACGTCCGTCTGCATTTCATGGAGACCATCAATTTGCAGGATCTGGCCAAACGCCTCAATTACAGCCTCCCCTACATCAGCAAAAAGTTCAAGGACGACATGGGGATCTCCTTCGTTGCCTATCTGCAAAACTATCGGGTGATGGAGGGGTGTCGGCTGCTGTCGAGCTCGAACCGCACCTTGGAGGAGATCGCTCGCATGGTGGGGTATCGGGATGTAAAGTTCTTCGCTTCCTTGGTCAAGCGCCACACGGGGCTTTCTCCCAGAGATTTTCGCAGGCGCGCCTCTCTTTCCTGACCATACAAAGAAATCAAAAAAGTTTTTTCACCTGCAAAAGGCACGGGCATTCGATTTGCCCGTGCCTTTTTGTTCGATAAAACACGCTTTTCAGAAAAATCTTTGAAAAGAGACACCAAAAAGGAGGTGAGAATCCTCAAAAGGCATCAAACAGGACGGTTTTTGCGGCAAGGAAAGACGATTTTTGCCTTTTGAATTCTATAAAAAAGACACAAAATGAAAAAAAAGGCGTAATTATGTATTGACAAAACACTTTTTTCGGTATATAATATAAATGTAGTGGAAATGTCGCTCTTTGCACAAAAATCAATGGCGATATTTGTGCAACATGACGATTTTTTCTGAATAGAACAAAAAATATGTGAAAAGGGAGAGACTATGCGTTTTTTTGGAAGGCGGTCCATCCCTCCTTTTTCGCATTTATGTACTTTGATGGGGCTTCTAAAACGAAAAAACGGAACCAAAAAAGGAGAAAACCATGGAAAACCAGACCAAGAAATACCACATTGAGCTGGGTGAGGAAAGAGTTGTGTATCAGGGAGCGGTCGGAGACACCCGCTGGGGTCACTACCAGTTCCCGCATATGGGCCGAGCAAAGGATGGTACCATTCTGATCAACTGGGCCTATCACAATGACTCGGTGTTCTGCGACGGACACTCGGCCGAGGCTGTGACCTCGGCGGCATCGGACGACAACGGCAAAACATGGCGTCGTCGCAATGCCGATGAGACGGTGCATCACACCTTGAAGATGCCCAACGGAAAGTGCTTTGTCGGCTTCCGCAATAAGCCCGGCTACACGGCGGATTTCCTTTCGGACTACACGCCCGCGGCCAAGGGCGGCGGCTGGTGGGTCTATTTCGTGGAGGATCTTCCCGAATCCGCACAGCCTCACTTTGAGGGCATCGAGTACGATCCCGAAACCGGCAAGACCGAGGTCTTCCCCGCAACCGTCAACTGGCCTCATATGCCTATCGAGGGTAACAGCCGAAACACGTTGGTTCCTGTTGAGTACATGATGAACATTTGCGGCGGCTACGGACTGATCGAGCTGGACGGAGAGATCTACTACTGCACCTATTCCTCCGGCTTCGATTCCTCGGCGGCGACCCGTGAGGAGGCCGTGACGCCTTACAGCGGCTACTATCAGGTCTACATCTTCAAGTCCGGCGACTCCGGCAGAACGTGGGATTACGTCTCGCAGGTGTTGGTTACCCACAGAACCCTGCGGAACGGATACTTCGAGGGCTTCTGTGAGCCCATGATGCGTAAGATGCCCGACGGTTCGATCTGCATGCTGATGCGGACGGGCGGTGGCCCCGAGAATGGCATTGGCGCCCCCTGCTACATCGTTCGCTCCACCGATAACTGCAAGACATGGAGCGAGCCCAAGGTCTTCGATACGCTCGGCGTGCTTCCGCAGATCATGCCTCTCAAATGCGGCGTGACCCTCGCTACCTACGGTCGTCCCGGCCTGTTCCTGAAAACCACGGGTGATCCCACGGGTCAGAAATGGGATGCTCCCGTAGAGCTTCCGCTCTCCCCCGGCAAGGGCTGGTGCTCCTGCTATTACACGAACATGTTGGAGTTGGATGACAACACCGCGTTGTTGGCGTACAGTGACTTCTACCGTCCCGTGCCGAATGGTGAGGGCGTGGCAAGAGCCATCGTGGTACGCGAGATCAAAGCGGTTTTGGATTGACCCACATAAATAAAAGGAAAGAAAGGAAACGTAAGCATGAAAAAAATCCGAATCATCAGCCTCTTGGCGGCGCTGGTCCTGTTGCTCTCAGCGTGCGTGGGAGGCGGAACAGGCGGCACCGAAACCCCTGAGGTCACCCAACCGATGGGCGACGGAGCGCCACAGAACTTCGCGCTCGTTGACTTCCAGCTGGTGCGTCCCGACAAGGCCAGCAGCACCGTTACCGCGGCCATGACCTCGATCAAGAACGCCATGAAAGAGGTTACGGGCAAGAATCCCACCCTCAAAACCGACTACAAGGCAACCGACGAGATCGCCTGTGAGATCCTCATTGGCACGACCAATCGCCAAGAAACCGCGATCGTGCAGTCCACGATGGAGCCCGGTGACTACAAGGTGCAGACCGTGATCACCGATACCGGCATCAAGGTCGTTCTGCTTGGCTACAACGACACGCTCACCGCCGCCGCCGCAGACGAGTTCGTCTCGCTTCTCAAGAGCGGAGCCGTGATGAATGCCGAGGGCAACTTCGTTGAGGTCAACAGCAGTCACAACTTCATCGACGAGTACAAGGACTTCCACATCGAGCTTGGCGAGCCCATCGTGGCCTTCCAAGCAAAGGAGGAGGATAATCACTGGGGTCACTACCAGTTCCCTCAGATCTACTACACCTCCACCGGAGCGATCCGCGTGACCTGGTCCTACCACGATGACTCGATTTACAGCAACATTTCGGGTAGCGGCGCGGCCGCCTCGAATGACGGAGGCAAGACCTGGTACACCCAACCCGGCTTCAACGTTGGCGCGCGTGTGTATGATGACGCCAAGGCGCTGACCTCCGATGGTCTCTACTTCACGGGCTTCTCCGGAAAAGGAGCCTACGACATGGATTATTCCGTCCTTTCCAAATACACCCCTGTGATTCGGGGCGGCCTTGGAGATTGCAACATCTATCTGGCAGAGGATGTGAAGGAATATACCTACAAGCAGAATGCTTCCTTTTATAATCCCAGAACCGGCTCGGTGACCAACAAGGAGGTCACGGTCAACTGGCCGTATATGCCCTTGAATGTGTTTAAGAGCCAGACCACCGGTCTGTATACTTACGTGTATCCCACAGAGGCCTTCATGGGCATCAGTAGCTACATGGGAATGGTCTCTACCGAGGACGGACTCTACTACTGCACCTACGCGCGCGGTGTGGACTCCAAGACCGGTGAGGCGGGCGCATACCACGGCTATTACAGTGTTTACGTCTTCCATTCTCCCGACGGCGGCGAGACATGGAACTACAAGTCGCAGATCTCCATGACCCGCAAGCTCTTTGCCATTGCAAACGCGAATAAGAATTGCGAGGGCTTCTGCGAGCCTTCCATGACCGTAACGGCAGACGGAATCTTCATCATGTTGCTCCGTACGGGTAGCAACAACCCCCTCTTCATTGTAACCTCCACCGATAAGGGCGAGACTTGGTCTGCTCCCGTTGTGTTCGACGATTGCGGCGTGCTTCCTCAGCTCCTCACTCTGGATTGCGGCGTTACCATCGCAACCTACGGCCGTCCCAGACTTTATGTGCGCGCTACCTCCGATCCCACGGGTAAGACGTGGCAGGATCACATCGAGATCAAGCTGAGCGGTGCGGATGACATCAACGGCTTCAACAAGTCCTGCCATTACACCTACCTGTTGCGTATCGACGCAACCTCGGCCTACATGGTCTATTCGGAATTCCTCAGACCCAATGCCGACGGATTGCCGAGGCGTTCCATTATCGTTCGCAAGATCTCCGTTGTCCCCAACGAAGCGTAAATCCGACAAAACGCGCCTTCTCTTGACGGACCCGTCAGGAGAAGCGCGCTGAAAGAACCCCCGAAATCAACAAATCTTATGACGAAAGGGAATTAACATGAGAAAATATGCATCTTGGATCAGTGTTCTTTGCCTACTGCTCGCTATGGTCAGCGTGCTGAGCGCGTGCAAGGGCGGTACGACCCCCACCACTCCGTCGGTCACAAACCCTGACGGCCAGCCTGCAGAGATCTTGCAAGATCTGCACCCCAAAAAGGAGATCGGCCGTGACATGAAGATCCTGTCCGACTATGCCCCCATTGAAGACATCCACGAGACAAACGGTGACCCCGTTTGGGATACCGAGGTCGCAAACTACCTCTATGCAGAGGAAAAGTTTGGTGTAAGCCTTTCCTATGTGACTCCCGCCGCAGGACAGGTTTACAGCACCCTTCGTATGTACCTTGGCTCGGACGGCAACGAGTTCGACCTTGTGTACAGCCCGCACCCCAACTTGGGTACATATGCCCTCCTTTCCGAGGGTGGACTGACCGACCTGCACAACATTCAATCCATGAACCTGGATCGCCCTTGGTACAACCAGAGCCAGGTCACCAACCACACCGCAAACGGTAAGCTCTACCTCTGCGTTCCCGATTTCACCATCGCCGGACAGGGTCTTCCCGCGATCATCTACAACGTCGAGCGCTACAAGGCAATGGGCTTTGAGGAGGATCTCTACGAGCTGACCAAGAGCGGCGGATGGACCATCGACAAGATGATCAGCATGGTAAAGGCCGCTGAGACCACCAGCTCGGGTGAGGGTGCCGTGGACACCTACGCACTCTCCTACTGGAAGCAGCTCTCCTACTGCATGATGTACGCTTTGGGCGAGAACATCCTGGTGAAGAACACCGACGGTAAGTTTGAGCTTGGACTCGACACCAACAACCTCACCACGATCTCCGAGAAGCTCATTGAGCTGACCTCGCAGGACGTTGTGGCAGACTCCACCAATAACAATGGCTTCCCGGACACCACCATGTGGAAGGCGTTTGAGAGCGGAAACTCCCTGTTCATGACCATGGACATTGGATCGATGAACCACTGGCTCCGCGAGCTGGAGTTTGATATCCACTATCTGCCCCTGCCCAAGATGACCGCCAGCGCAGATTACCGCAGTGTTTGCGCTTCGGGCTTCTGCGGAATCCCCACCATTGCAAAGAATTATGAGGAGAGCGGAACCATTCTCGACACCATGGCCATCTACGGCTATGAGCGCGTCAAGCCCGCTGTATTCGAGAACATCCTGTTCGGCCGTCTCTCCAAGGAGCCCGCTGACTACGAGATGCTCAACTACATCCACTCCACCAAGTTCTATGACCTCGGCTTCACCATCGATGAGAAAGCAGCGGCAAGAGACCTGATGATGTCGGTCGTCTTCAACGCAACCGGCGCAACGGGTAAGAAGGCAATCTCCACCTACCTCCGCGCAAATGCAACCAAGCTCACCGATATCGTCGACAAGGCAAACACCTTGGGCGTTGAGGTGGAGGAATAATCCACACTCTATCCCAAAACGAACGATACAAACCATCCGTTCCACCCACGCGTATCGCGTGGGTGGGGCGACCGAATCAAGATAGGAGATATTAATAATGAAAAGAATTCTCTCAGGTCTTTTGGCCGTATGCATGGTTCTCTCCATGCTGGTGATTCTTCCGTTCTCGTCCAGTGCGGCAAATGATACCACCATTGGAATCGTTGACGAGCAGAACACCATCGGCTACAAGGCCGTAACCGCAACCGTTACGAGCGGTACCGATCTTTCCACTGTAACTGCCGCTTCGCAGATCAAGACCGGAACGACCTACATCATCAACTCTGCGGCAGGCATCACGGCATTGAAGAGTCTGGTTGCCGGTGGCGCAACCTTTAATGGCGTTTCCATCTACCTCACGGCAGATGTGAAGGTAACCACCTCTCCCTCGATCGGAACGGCTGAAAAGCCCTTCCAAGGAAAGTTCTACGGACAGTCCAAGAAACTCACCATGAGCGACACGAGCGGCACGGCTGAGCTCTTTACCTACATCAACGGAAATGCCGTTGTGCAGGATCTGAGACTGGCTGGCTCCAACTCGCGCCTCATCAACACCGCGCAGAACAATGTTAAGGTACACAACGTGTGGACCTCTGCCGGAATCACCTACGCTGCCGCCAGTAACGCGGCTGTGGTTGCCAACACGGTTCCCGGAAATGCGGGTGACGTTGTGACCATTACCAACTGCACCAATACCGGTAGCATCACGACCGCGGATACCAAGACCTGCTTCGTTGGCGGTTTTGTTGGCTACGCAAAGTCGGACGTTCTCGTTGAGAACTGCCGCAACACCGGCGCCATTACCGCAGGCGAGTACGTTGGCGGTATCGTTGGATTTGCCGGAAACGGAACGAATGCAACCTCTGTCGTTGTTCGCAACTGCGTGAACCGCGGCGCTCTGACGGTTGGTTCGTTCGCAGGTGGTATCGTTGGATGTGCCACCAGCACTCCTGTTACCATTGAGAACTGCACCAACGAGGGTGTTGTGGCCGGAAAGGGCACCGCCGTAAACTCCAAGTGCATCGGCGGTATCATGGGTCAGGCAAACGACGTGACCATTTCCTACACGAAGAACGCCTCCTCCGCAACCGTTTCCAACGTCAAGGGCGGCGGATCGGCTCCCGGCGAGATGGTTGGCGGTATCATTGGTAATGCCGCAAACAACGCCGCTGTCATCGACCATTGCGTCAACGAGGCGGCTGTCAACTCCACCGACGGTAAGAGCGTTGGCGGTATCGTTGGACAGCTGACGGGCGGAGACGCCACCAAGGGCGTAACCTACTGCACCAACAGCGGAAAGGTAACCGCTACTCCCTCTGCCTCGACCAACTCTGTCGGATTTGTCGGCGGTATCGTTGGTAAGATGGCCAACGTCGCCAAGCTGGACAACTGCACCAACACCGGTGACGTAACCGCTACCGATATCAATGGAATTGGCGGTATCGTGAGCTCCATCGACGTGGCGACCAGTATTACCAACTGCACGAACACCGGTGCTGTCACCGGCAAGGCATCCGCAACGGGTAGCCAGAGCGGAGGCGGTATCGTTGGTAAGGTGAACGCAGACATCACGATCGACAACTGCACCAACAGCGGCGCGATCACGGTCAACCGTCAAGGCGCACTGCTCGACTATAAGGGCGGTCAGTATGCAGGTGGTATCATCGGCGTTTCCACCAAGGGTGTGGCGACCATCAAGAACTGCAAGAACGCAGGTGCGGTGTGGGCAAACGGTAGACCCGAGGGCTACACCTCCAGCTTCTCCGGCGGTATGATCGGTGCCGTGGTTACCACGACGATTACCTCCTGTGAGAACACGGGAAGCATCTACGGAATCAGCCGCGTTGGCGGTATTATCGGACAGTCCTACGGCGGCGGTCCTGTCTCCGTTACGGATTGTGTGAACTACGGCTCCATTACCGCTGAAGAGATCCACGCAGGTGGTATCCACGGCTATGCCGAGGCTCCCAACGGAAACGGAAACTCCTACTCCAACTGCAAGAACTACGGTACCGTCGCTTCCTATCACGGTAACGCCGCAGGAATTGTCTCCACCGGATGTCACTCGGTCACCATCGACAACTGCATCAACGGCGGAAACATCACCGGCGGATACGTAGGCGGTATCATTGCCCAGAAGGCAAGCAAAGACTATCCCATTTCCATCACGAACTGCATCAACTATTCTCCCTGCAATGGAACGAACACCCTCTATCCCGGTATCTGGGCGCGCGGAAACGACGATGCTTCCTCGATCACCTATGAGAACAACAAGAACCTCGCGCCTCTGACCACTTGGGTCGGCTTCCAGGTGAACAACCCCTACACCGAGGGCGGCGTTGAGTATCAGGATATGCGTCTGGTCGCTACGATCGATAGCCTTGAGTACGCAAAGGTCGGCTTTAACGTAACCGTTACCAATGCACAAGGCACGGTTGTGAAGACCATCAAGGATTACGATTGCAAGTATGTTTACACCGAGCTGAAGGCAGGCGAAACCGAGTGCAACATCACCGCGGAGGAGTACCGTCCCGGTGGATACCTCTACTCGCTCACCATCAAGAAGATCCCTGTATCACAGGGCAAGCTGAACTTCAAGGTAGAGACCTACGCCGTCATGCAGGATGGCCTCACGGCGTACGGTCAGATCGCAACCTACTCGCACACCGTCGGTCACCTCATGTCCTATCAGGGAACCGATTTCAACATGGTCATCAGCGACCCGATCCTCGTCTTCCAAGCACCTGTCGACAACGCATGGGGACACTGGCAGTTCCCCAAGCTCTCCAATGCCACCAACGGCTCGATCGTGGCATCCTGGTCGTTCGGAGATGACACCATTTATGAGAACACCAGCACCACCACCCTGCCGAAGACGGCTGTCTCCAAGGACGGCGGCTTGACATGGATCCAGGGTGAAAGCGCACGCACGACCTACACGGCTCCCACCAAAGACGGCTTCTACTTCGTCGGCTTCCAGAGCCAGAGCGGCGTGAAGCTCAAGAAGGCAGACGTGGATGCGCACTCCGCACCTGTTGCCTCCGGTTACTCCGGCTGGCAGACGCAGTATCTGTGGCAGGCAAGCAGCCTCAAGAGCCTGCATACGAACCTCAATCAGGGCTTCAAGATGCAGGAGTTCAATCCCTCCACGGGTGAGACGCGTCTGGTTGACGTGGCTGTGAACTGGCCGTATATGCCTGTTTACGCAAATGTCTCCACCGAGGGCGGCGTGCAGTACTACAACATTGCTCCCGTGAACTACCTCATGGCGATCAACAGCCGCTACGGTATCATGGAGAAGGATGGCGTTCTCTACTACGCCACGTACTCCAGAGGCTTCAACTCGGCAGCCTCTCGTATTACCGAGGCGTACAGCTCGATTCTCAATCACTACTATAGCTGCTACGTCTTCACCTCCACAAACGGCGGAAGAACCTGGAACTATGCATCGCAGGTTTCTGTAACGCAAGCGCGCCTCAACAGCAACGCGGCCTTTGCCGATGTGAAGGATCAGGAAGGACTTTGCGAGCCTTCTCTCGAGATCATGCCCGACGGCTCCTTCCTCATGGTGATGCGCTCGGGTGGAGACGGCAAGGCAGACCTGATCGTCTCTCGCTCCACCGATAACTGCAAGACCTGGTCCGAGCCCACCTCCTTCGCGGATTACGGTGTGCTTCCTCAGCTTTGCAGATTGGATTGCGGCGTGACGCTGGCATCCTACGGCCGTCCCGAAATTTGGGTTCGCGCAACCAACGATCCCACGGGTGTGACCTGGAGAGATCCTGTGAAGATCGCTCTCTCGCCCTACGACGCAAACAAGACCGGCGCGGTCACCGGATCGGCTACGAACGGTTACATGACGCATCTCTCCTGCTGCTACACCGAGATCCTGCCCATCAACCGCACGCAGGCACTCCTGATCTATTCCGACTTTAACTATCCGTATAACAGCACGTCGGTCAGTAAGGCCATTATGGTTCGTATCATCAGCATCGAGCCGAAATAATTGAAAAAATACCATTGAAACCAAAGGAGATTACGAACATGAGACACTATCAAACCCCCGATATGCAGATCAATCTGCTCGACGATGAGGACATTATTTCCACCAGCGACACCCTGCCTGTCTATGAGGGAAACTGCGACAACGCAAGCTCTGGCGAGGATGTGGTCATCTTTTAATCCACTTTCCCAAGCATTTCTTCCTCTCTCCGCCACACGGCGGAGAGAGGGCAATAAAAAAGAAGGGAAACCACCATTATGAAAAGGGTATTTGCCATTCTTTTGTCGGCTTGTATGCTGCTCACTCTTGTGATCCCGAGGATCCCACTCCTTCTGTGACCACCCCCGTCACCACCCCTGCAACCACTCCCGCCACCACGCCTGTCGTGGAGGAGGAGAAGGGATGCGCTTCCGCGGTTGGCGGAATGCTCATCGTGACGGTGGCAATGGGCGCGGCTCTCACCATTTGCAAGAAGAAAGAGGACTAAATCCTCTCGCAACTCCCACGGGTGACGCCCCCATCGGCGGTGTCACCCAAAGCGGACGCCTCGCGTCCGATCCATTCTCAGGCTATGTGCTGTCCCAAACGGGCAGCCGGCAAATAAAAAATTTTTTTAAAAGGAGAAACGCTATGAAAAAGACATTAGCAATCATCCTCGCTCTCTGCATGATGCTGTCCGTACTCGTTGTAGTACCGGTATCTGCAGACGAGTTCGAACCGATCGGCTACCAGGAAGTTACTCCCACGGTAGCAAAGGGTACCTACCCGGACATCATGACCCTTACGCAAGCTCCCACCGAGGGCACGTATGAGGTCTCCTCGCCCGAGGGTATCATCAAGCTTGGCGGATTCGTCAATGCCGGCAAAAACTTTGCAGGCGTGACGATCTACCAGACCGATGCCATTGACATGGACAACTTTGACGACTTCATTGGAATCGGCTCCAGCAACGGCGTTGCCTTCCAGGGCACCTACGACGGCCAGGGCTACCACATCTCCAACATGAGAAAGACCAGCGATGGAGCCTCCACCGGTAACACCGTTGGAATGTTCTCTCTCTTGTCCGAGGGCTCGGTCGTTAAGAACGTGTATCTTGACGAGACCTGCGAGTTCAAGGCAATGGGCGACGGCAACGTGGGAACCGGCTCGATCGCCGGTCACGTCAACAAAGGCGCCATCATTACCAACTGCTACTCCAAGGCAAACGTGTACGGTGAATCCGGATCCTCCCCCACGATGTATGTTGGCGGTATGATCGGTAAGATCGAGGGCTCTCCCTCCGGCACCATTTCCAACCTGACCTTCGCAGGAGTTGTTACCAGCGGCCGTAGCGCAGGCGGTATCATTGGTCTGTTCTACTCCGGCGTTACCATTGATACGGAAACCGGCGAGCCCACCGGCGATATCGTTCTCGTTAAGAACTGCCTCAACGAGGGTAAGATCACCTCGAATAACAAGGAAGGCAGTGGTGACCTCGACGCAGCAGCCGGTATCATTGCCCGTTCTTGGTCGATCGTTCACGTTGACAACTGCGAGAGCACCGGAGACATCACCTCCAACCTTAACCTCACCGCTGGTGCGATCATCGGTTGCCACCAGGTA
>JAZSKO010000267.1:0-13672 GCA_045534875.1 Eubacteriales bacterium
GGGGTTGCGCCCTCACCAATGTTCTGGTTTCCGTCGATGGCGAACCAATCCCCATAGTGGAAGCCGCCGAGCCACAAAAATTCCTCAGGACCTGTCGCGTGCATGAAATCCACCCATTTCTTCATCATGGGGAAATGCTCGCGCAGAAGGTCGCGGTCGCCGTAGGCGAGGTACATCTGCCAAGGAAGGATGCAGGCAACGTCACCCCAAGCCGCGGAAAGACGGGTCTCCTCACCCGTAAGACAGTTGGGGACAATGCCCATCACAGCGCCGTTCGGCTTCTGCTCCAAGGCAACATCGCCCAGCCACTTGCGGAAGAAGCGCTCAACGTCAAAGTTGATGGCGGCGGTACGGAAAAAGATCTGCGCGTCTGCCGTCCAGCCGAGACGCTCGTCGCGCTGAGGACAGTCGGTGGGGATGTCGAGATAGTTGCTTTTCTGTCCCCAGAGGATGTTGTGGTAGAGCTGATTGATCTTCTCGTTTCCGCAGGTGAAGCGTCCCGTTCGTTTCATGTCGGAATACACGGCGATGGCACGGAAGCAGGCGGGATCGACCGTATCAAAGGGGTATTCGGTGAGACGAATGTAGCGGAATCCTTGGAAGGAATAGGAGGGCTTGAAGACGTCCCGACCACCCGACAAAATATAGGTATTCTCATTCTTCGCCGTACGGAAGTTGGCATTGAAGAAATTGCCGTCCCTGTCCAGCACCTCGGCGTGATGCATCACGATCCTGTCTCCTCGCTTGCCCTGAATCGTGACCTCCACGTAGCCCGTCAGGTTTTGACCGAAGTCCAGAACCAATTCTCCCTTCGGCGTGCGGATGACCTCGATAGGAGCGAATCGCTCCTGCTCCACCACCCATTCTCCCACCTGCGGGATCAGCTTGGAGCGAACCTTGGTCTGCCTTGCCTTTCCCACACAGGTGATGGGGGCGGTCTTGTCCACCGTTTCGCCGTAGTAGATCTCGGAATAGGTGACGTCGGTGGTGTAGACGTCCCAGCTCTCGTCCGAGCGAAGCTCCTGTCGCGTTCCGTCGGCGTAGATCACCTCCATCCAAGCGATGGCGGCGACCGTGTCGTGGTAGTAGTGATAGGAGGTGGCGGGGGGATAGCCGATGTGACCCACCGCCCAGCCCTGTCCCACCGAGATCGAAAGATCGCAGACGGGGGTCAGGAGAGAGGTGACGTCATAGGTCTGATACTGCACGCGGCTGTGATAGCTCGTCCATCCCGGAGCGAACACGCCGCGTCCCACGCGCTCTCCGTTGATGCGGAGGACATACATTCCCATCGCCGACGCCCAAAGCGTGGCTTTTTTGATGGGCTTTTCAAAGCGAAGCTGCTTGCAAAAGCCGGCGGCGGCTGCTCCAAACTCGACGGGTGGCGCGATCCACATTCCCTTTTTCATCGTCCGATCTCCTTGTCTTCTTCCGTAAATCGGAAGGTTTTTCTTCATTATAGTCTGTTTTTTGGTTCTCGTCAATAGGAAAATCAAAAAACAAAAATCACCCCCATTTTTTCGTAAAAATACCCCTCTTTTTTGTGAGTTTGGAGATAAAAGGAGGGGCGTTTTTGTTGAAAAGGGGGTGATTTTTCTTTTTTTGCAAAATCCATCTTGACTTGACCGCGAAAATCGTTTATACTGAATCCGAGAGGAGCGATCCTTCGACGAACGTCGCTCCACCACATTGCAGAAAAAAAGGAGAAACACTATGAAAAAGGGAATGTGGATTCAACCGCCCGAGGATATGGGCGATCTGGCGGTTGGCTTCCGCCGTGATTTTTCGGTTGGAAAACAGATCAAGAAGGCAACGCTTTGGGCCACTGCCATTGGTACCTACACCCTGCACCTCAACGGTGAGCGCGTGGGACGTGGCGTGCTTGCCCCCGGCTGGACCAGCTATTATCACCGCATCCAGTACCAGACCTACGACCTGACCGCGCTCCTTCAAGCCTCCAATACGCTTGAAATACGTGTTGGAAACGGTTGGGCTCGAAGCGTTATGGGGTGGATAAAAAACAACACTCCTTTTTCGGAGCGTCCCTGTGCCATCGCTTGGATGGAGATCCTTTACACCGACGGAACGCGCGAGGAGCTTCGCTCGGACGAGAGCTGGCAGGTCTACACCACCGACGTGCTCTTTACCCGTATCTATCACGGCGAGACGGTGGATAAGACCGCTCCGATCCGTTTGATCGGAAACGCCATCCCCGCCAAGATCCGCCGCATCAAGCTGGTCCCGCAGGTGGGAGAGTGGATCGTGGAGGTGGAGCGTTTGGCTCCCGTGGAGGTCATTCGTACGCCGAAGGGAGAATTGGTTCTCGACTTTGGTCAGAACATGACGGGCTACGTGGAGGTCACGATCCAGGGCAAGCGTGGGGATAAGATCGTGATGCACCACGCCGAGGTCCTCGACTCCGAAGGAAACTTCTACAACGACAACTTCCGCTCCGCTCGAAACGAGAACACCTACATCCTGTCTGGTGAGCGCGACGTCTTCAAGCCGAGCTTCACCTTCCAAGGCTTCCGCTATATTCGCCTCACCGAATACCCCTTCGACGAGGTCGATCCCAACTGCTTCCGCGCGATCGTGGTTCACTCCGAAATGACGAGAACGGGTCGCTTCATCTGCGGAAATGAAAAGATCAATCAGCTCTACCACAACGTGGTATGGGGACAAAAGAGCAACTATCTCGACATTCCCACCGACTGCCCTCAGCGCGACGAGCGTCTTGGATGGACGGGTGACGCGCAGGTGTTCTGCCGTACCGCCGCCATCAACTACGACATCGAGCGCTTCTTCCGCAAGTGGCTCGGCGACGTTGCCTTGGAGCAGACCCGCGATGGCGCGGTCTACGGCGTGATTCCGTCTCCCTTCCTGACGGAAAAGGGAGAGCCTCACGGAACCTATGTGTCGGCCGCTTGGGGGGATGTTGCCTGCATCGTGCCTTGGGAACTCTATCTGGCCTACGGTAACCGCAACCTTCTTCGTGAGAATTTCCCCATGATGAAGAAGTGGGTGGAATACATGCACCATTTCGGCTCGGAGGAATTTTTGTGGCTGGGCGCAACGCATTACGGCGACTGGCTCGCGATGGACAATGACCCCGACCGCGTGGACGGTGCAACTCCCACCGATCTCATCGCTTCCGCCTTCTTTGCCTATTCCACCGACCTGCTCATCCGCGCAGGCGAGGTCTTGGGAGAGGATATGACCGAATACCGTACCCTCTACCAGAACGTGGTAAAGGCCTTCCGCGCTCGCTATATTCGAAACGGTAAGCTCTATCCCGTCGCCAACGGCGAGACCGATGTGCTGGCGCGCGAGACGCAGACCGCATACGTTCTGATTCTTGCCTTCGGTCTGTATGAGGGTGACGACGAGCGTCGTGCCTTCTCGGCGCGTCTGGCGGAGATGATCCGTGAGAACGGCGACCGCATGACCACAGGATTTGTCGGAACGCCCTATATCCTCCACGTTCTCTCCGAGAACGGCTACACCGATCTTGCCTATGCGCTCCTGATGCAGGAAAAGAACCCCTCTTGGCTCTATTCGGTCTGCCACGGAGCGACCACCATGTGGGAGCATTGGAACAGCCTTAAAGAGGACGGTAGCTTCTGGAGCACCTCGATGAACTCCTTTAACCACTATGCCTACGGCGCTGTCTTCGATTGGATCTTCGGCGTTTGCTGCGGGATCAAGACGGTGGAAAGTGCGCCCGCCTACAAGGAGATCACCTTGGAGCCTCATCCAAACCGCGTTCTCGGATTCGCCGACACCTCGATCGACACCCGAAACGGCCACCTCCGCGCCCACTGGTACTACAAGGGCGACGTGGTCTACTATGAGTTCGAGATCCCCTGCGGCATGACCGCACACCTCCGCCTCCCCTCCGGCTACACCGCCACTCTCCACGGTGGTATCTACCATTTTGCAGAGTGATTGGGGGAGGAAGACCTTGGGGAGGGAGGACCCTTCTTTCCTAAGAAGGGTCCTCCCTCCCCTAGGTCTTCCCCTCCCCAAAATCTTACCCTTTTCTAAAAAGGGAAGAAAGGAATTTCTTTTTGACTTCCAGAATGACCGCGAGGGCGACGAGGCCTGCGTTGCAGACCAAGCACACGACGGCGATCACGGTGGTGACCGTTTGCCATGTGGAGGCCTTTTTGTCGGCGGCGGTCAATTCAGCCTTCAAGCTTGCGATCTCGGCGCGGAGTGCTTGGTCGCCTTGACTGCTGGACGCCTGCATTTCGGTCTTGGCGGTGTCGAGCTGGGCTTGGATCGCGGTGATGGCGTTTGCAAGGCTTGCGTTCGCCTCCTCGATCTTGCCGCTCAGCTCGGTCTTGATCGCGCCGTCGGCGGTCTCGTTCGCCGCCGCGGCATCGGCCAGAGCCTTGTTCAGGGCAGTGATCTTTTCGTCCAGAGCGGTGTCACCGTCGGCGATGGCCTTGTCGAGTGCCGACTTCGCCTCGTCGAGCTTCTTGTCGACCGCCTTGATGGCGTTGTCGAGCGTGGTCTGCGCCGACGTGAGCTTGTCGTCCAGTGTCTTGTCGGCCGCGGCGTATGCCTTCTCGGCGTCGGAGAGAGCCTTGTTCAGGTTGGTGATCTTGTCGTCCAGAGCGGTGTCGCCGTCGGCGATGGCATCACTTAGATCCTTCTGCGCCTGCTCAAGATTCGCTTCCAGAACGCCAAGCGCCTTGTTGATCGCCTCGTTTGCCTTCTCGATCAGATCCAGCCTTCCCCCGCCCTCGGTGTTGGTGAGGGTGTCGAGAAGCGTGTTGACATCCGCGATCGCGTCCGTGATGGCGTCGATCGTGCCACCCTCGGTGAGAAGCTGCTCGAGCTTTTCGGTGGCCTCGTTGACCTTTTCGACGGCATATCCCGTACTGCAAACCGTGACGTAGCTTACGTAATCGCCGCTCGCATCACAGAAGCCGTCGTCGGTGGCCAAGGCGTTGATGGTGTATTGCTCCTCGTCGATCTCCAAGAGGGAGACGCTGACAGCCGTCATGGCGCGGATCGACACATCCAGCTCGCCCAACAGCGAGAGTGTCATGTAGCCCTCCACGCCGCCAACGGCCGCGTCGATGGCAAGAGCGGAATCTTGGACGGAAAGCTCCGCACCCTCACCGGACACGCCATATCGCGTCGCTTGGATCTTGGCTTCGACACCCTCCATGGTCATGGTCGCGTCGATCAGCTCCAAAGCCGTGTCGGTGGCGGTGATATCCAGCTTGCTGTCGCCTATGAGGGCGGTGAGATATCCAATATCGTTGCGCTTGGAACGAATTGTGATGTCACTTCCCAAGACAACAACGTCTTCTCCGTCTTCACTCTCCGATCCGTACCACACGTCAAGGCCGCGGTCATCGGACGTGATGTGGACGGTGGAGTCCTGAATATGAAGCTCTGTGTCGTAGGCTTCCAATCCGTCGTCGACCGCCACGATCGTGAGCGTGCTTTCCACAACGAAAAACGACGAATCGGCAAACGTGATACCAAGATCGTCGGCGATCAGACGCACGATCGATTTCTGAATTTGCAGGATCCCGCCGTCGCCGTCAATGGCGTCGTCGCCTGCCTGAATGGTGACGTCGCTCCGATCGAACATCGCCATACAATCGGAAAGGTTCAGTCCCTCATCGTCGACAAGGATCGTCACGTCGGCGCCTTGAAGAAGGAGGTATCCATAATCCAAAGCGATTCCGTCATCCTCCTCGGCTTGGATGGTGACCACGCTCTTTTCTCCGAACAACAGGAGCATACCGTTGGCGTTGATGCCGTCCTCGACCGCTTGGATAGCAAGGGTTGCCTGCCGGACGGTCAAGGTATGGGACATAGCAAGCTCCTCGGCGGAGGCAACGATGCCGGAATGCGCGGCGTCAATGGTGACGGTGACGTGCTCGTCGAGGATCAATGCGCCCTCTCGGATGCAGATGCCGTCCTCAGCTTGAATGGTAAGGCTTCCGCCTCCACCGATCGTAAGATGCGTACCGTTGACCAAAATGCCGGCTCCGTTGGTGATCGGAATGGCGTCTCCGAAGGACTGCGGAAGCGCGGTAAGGGTGTTGTTGCCCTTCAGCTCCATCACCCATCTTTCCAGCGTGGGAGCGATGTTCAAGGCGGCCATGCCGGTGTACGAAAGGGTAAAGTCGTTCAGAAGGATCTTACCGTAGACCCCCCACTCGTCCTCCTCGACCGTCACGTGGAGGTATCCGCCCTCGGGCTGCTCGGTGACGATCTTACCGTCCACGGTGAGATAGTCGCCGTCCTTGATATAGTGGTTGCCTGCGATGATGAGCGCATCCTCGGGAGTCTCGGGGATCGCGTTCTTCCAATCCTCGCAGACCGAGCAGAACTCCTCTCCCTCGGCGATCGTGTGCTCCCCATAGGCCGCCTCGGCGTAGTGCGCGAGCGCGGAGGGGAACAACCGGGAAATCATCGGAAGCAGGCAGGTTGTGTCATCGGTGCAGACATGCCAGTGGTGCGTCTCATTCGATTCGTAGTTCTCGCTCCACGTGTGCTTCACATCAACGCCCTCAAGATACCCGCAATCCGCTTGCTCGACGATCAGGGCGATCTCGTCGGTGTCATACGAAAGCATATCCCAATCCACCTCGCCTTCCAGACAGAACATGGTCTCCCCGCCCTTGATCGTCACCTTTGCGGCAACGAGGGGCTCGCCTGTGCAGGAAAGGTAGAGGTTGACGTTCTCAAAGATGATCTCGCCCGTCGCTTCCATGCCGATGCCGGCATAGACCGTGACCATCGCATTTGAGAAGGTCACCTTGCCCGTTGCTTGCAACAAAAGCCCGATCTCCCCAATGCTGTCCACGGAAAGCGTACCGCCCGAAACGGTGAAATCTCCATTTCCTTGGTGCACAATGCCGACGGTTCCTCCATAGATCCAAGCAAGACCGTCGCTCATTTGGAACGATTCGTCATTCAGGCAGATACCGATCTCGCCGGCGCTGATGTCGATCTCGCCTCCCGTGATCAGAATATCACCGTGGAAGTAGATGCCGTGATAGGCTACGTCCATCATGACCTCTCCGCCCGAAATGGCGATGAAGGGAGCCTTCTCGGAATGAGGATCGCCTCTTTGGCTGGCCTCGATTCCGTTATCGGCGCTGATCGTGACCGTTCCGCCCTCGATCGTGACGTACAGAGCGAGGATCTCTCCTTCCAGATCCAGCTCGCCGTCCTTGACCGTGAGGGTGAGGGTGTCGATGGCCGCATAGAAGCTCTCGGAGGGGTCGATCGGCATCACGCGCAGAACACCGTCCGTGATGACAACCGTATCGGACTCGATCCCGGTGTCGGTGCTGATGACGGTGACCGTTCCGCCGTTGAGCGCAAAGACCTCATCGACCAAAACGGCGCAATCATTGGAAGAAACCAACGTGAGAACACCGCTCTCGACCGTGACATTACGAGCGATGATGCCGACGCTCTCGGATTGAACCGTCAGGCTACCCGGCCCGCGAATGGTGAGTGTTGCGTGGGAAAGGATGCCGTCGGCGTAGGTGACAAAAACATCGTCCTCGCCATACGCAAACGCATTCTTGAAGAGCAGGGTGTTGACGCCAACGATCTCGATGACGATGTCGTTTGTCGAGTAGATCGCGGCGGTGTAACGCTGTTCATCATCCTCTTGGATGGTATACGCATAGAGGTAGCCCTCACCATCCAAGGTGTAGTTGCAGAGCGTGAGCACGCCGTTTTTGTAGTAGGCGTAGCCGCCGAGCACGGGACGCTCTTGCGTGGTCTCGGTCGCGCCCGACGCCAGATAGTCGCCATCCTTCATGGCAACGCCACCAACGTACAGGGGCGCATCCCACACAGCCTTGAGAGTCTCATCCGTCAGCACGTCGTGCACAAAATCCCGCTGGGCGAGCGTCTCCCTCTCGCTGTTTTTGCTGAGCCAGCCGAGAAGAGCCAGCCCGTTGGGGTGTGAGGCATCCTCGAGAGTGGGAACGGAATAGGACATTCCATAAGTCGTTTCCACCACAGGCATGGTGCCGCTTCCCTCTCCCAAGTCGAAGTGGATGCGGTACACGGCGAGGATATTCACGCCCTTCCCCGCCTTCAAAACGGGAACTCTTGCGATGAGCGTTCCCTCCTCGTTTGCGTAGAAGTTCATCGGATCGACGGGAGCGAAGTGCGAGCCGAGCGCAATGGCCTCCGCAACCGTCAGATCGTTGTCGGTTACGTTGATAAGGAAAAATTGGGTGAGCCGATTCGCCTGCGAAAGATCCAGCTTACCGCCGTTATAGAGCAGAGAGCTTTCAAGCCTTGTTCCTCGGATCGTCAGCTTTGAGCCCTCTTGCAGTTCAAACTGCACGTAGACGCGGGAGGAGACGTTGATCGAATCGACGTCAAACGAATCCGTGAAGGTAATGTCCGCGCCGTCGGCGAGCGAGAAGGACTGAGCAAACGAGGTTTGGGTCAAGGTGTAGCCGCCAAGGTCGATCACCGAGCGGTTGCTGATGACAAGACCCTCGTAGGGTGCGAAGGTCGTATCGACAAGGAGCTTGGCGTAGGGTGCTTCTCCCTTGTTGATCGCCTCCACAAGCTCACGGAAGGTACCCTTTTGCGTCAGCGCGTCGGCGCTCTCTCCCCACACGAAGGGAAGGATCTCGGTTTCGATCCGGATATCGACCCCCTCCTTGGGCATCACGAAGCGGTACTCGCCCGTTTCCTCATCATAGGAAAGCAGGATCGCCTCGCCGCTATCGGCTGTTGCCGTCACGTCGATCAAACGGTAGAGCGCGTTCATCTCCAAGGCAAAGGCAACGGTGGTGTTGGGACGGATCCACTCGTCCTCGTGAGCAAGGATCACGTCCACGCCGTCGGCTTCCCCCACCGAGAGCAGATATTTTTCTTCACCGATCATGAAGACCGTACTCTCACCAACCAAATTCACAGGAACACCGTTCACATACGGAATTTGGTCATCGGGAAGGAGAAGATGGCCATGAGGGATATGCAGATCCACGCCGGATGCATTGTGGATCGAAAGCGTGTCAAGATCGGAGTAGCCGGTCAGATCGATCACTCCGTTTTTCCAGAAAATGCCTGCGGGATCTCCTTCCAAGGCGCCGCCCTTCATGGTGATCCGGCCGTTTGTATTGGCATAGACCGCATGGCATCCAAAGGAGATCAGCCTTCCGCCTCCAACGGTGTCGACAAGCGTGATGGCCGCGCTATTCTTAACAGAGAGCACATAGTTATCGCCCGAGGAAACCTTGTGACCGTAAAGGTCCAAGGTCAAGGTTTCGTTTGTGAGCGCGATCACAGAACCGTATTCCACGCCCACATCCCTCCGCAATCGAATGTAGAGGATTCCCTCGACTTTTGCCGCTTGCAGAGCCTCCTCCAACGTGCCCGAATGCGTCAGATTCGATTCACTCGATCCCCAATCGGCCTCATGGAGCTTGAAGGTCACGAAAACCGAGATATCCTCCTCTCCGACCGTGAAGCTCTTGGTATTCGGGTCATAGGTAGCACCCTCGACGGTAACGGTGTCCACCAGATAGCCCTCATCGGGGGTCGCGGTCACGGTCACCTTCGTTCCCTGCGTGAGCCGTCCCTCCGAGGGAGAGAGCGTCAGGCTTCCGTTCTCGGCGGGAACCACCGCAACGGTCTGATGCAAACGGTCGATCTTGTATTTCTCGACAAACTCCATGGTGGTCACGCGATCGGAATTCTCGTCGTGCATAGCAAGGCCCTCGGGAAGAAGGATATTCTCTCCAACCACCTGCTCCTCCCCGGTTTGATTCCAAACCACCACGCCAACGGCATTGGGGTGCGCGGAGAGATCAAGCACGCCGTCTTGCCACTCAATGTCTGCCCATTCCGATTGCATCGTTCCGCCCTTGATGACGGCGGAGGCGCTGTTCAATTGAACGGCGTAGCCGCCGATCAGCGTGCCGCCGTTGAGGATGAGCTTCGCGCCGGACTCCGCTCCCATAAGGTCAAACATAATGGCAGAGTACCCTCCTTGGATCGTTCCGCCATTGATGGTCAGGGTAACCGCTTCGTCGCCGTTCCCCTTGATCGCGCTGGCGTTCTTCCCTGTGCTTTCGAGCCTTCCGCTCTGCTCGGGGGAGGTGTCGACCAGGGTCATCGTCGTTCCCTCCAAATAGAGGGTGTAGGTAGGGCCGGTGATGGTGTAGCCGTTTAAGTCCAGCGTGAACGCGCCGCCCGAGACATACGCACCCATTTCCCCAACAGCAACCGAATTCATCAGCTTGATGTAGGTGATCGAGGCGTCCGTCTTCGCGGCGTCAAACGCCTCACTCAGCGTTCCCTGATGGGTCAGACTGTCGGCGTCAACGCCCCAAGCCGCTTGAAGGGGCTTGAAGGTCGCGAAAACCGAGATATCCGCCTCTCCGACCGTGAAGCTCTTGGTATTCGGGTCATAGGTAGCACCCTCGACGGTAATGGTGTCCACCATGTAGCCTTCGATGGGGGTCGCGGTCACGGTCACCACCGTTCCCGGCACGAGCCGTCCCTCCGAGGGAGAGAGCGTCACGCTTCCGTTCTCGGCGGGCTCAACGGTGATCGCCGTTTTCACACGATCCACGGTATAAAAACCGCGATCCTTCAAGGAGGATACGGGATCTCCGTTTGCATCATAGAGGACGTAGCCCTCGGGAAGCAACAGCTTCTCGCTCGGCAATGCCACGTCTGCTCCCGTGGCATTTGTAAGGGAGATGCCCGTGGGGTCATCGTGCGCGGAAAGATCGATTAAACCGGACAGCCAGTAGATCGTCCGATCGGTTGTTTCAAGCGTGCCGCCCGAAATCGTAACGCCCACGCAATGCGCGTATATCGCATTGTACTCCGACCCAAGCGTGCCGCCCAAAACCGTGAGCGTGGTGCCGGAGGCGTTTCCGTTGGCGTCGGTTCGGATCGCTGAGACGGTGCCTTTGATGATCCCGCTCTCGATCGTCAGGTTGATCGCGGAGGTATCTCCTGCCCAAACGGTGATCGCGGAGCTTCCTTCCCCTGTGCTTTCGATGCGCCCCGTCTTTTCCTCCGACGGGTCACTGTCGGTGATGGTGATGTCCACCGCCGAGCCAAGATACAGGACATAGCTTTCGGAAAGCAGAGCCTTTCCGTTGAGGTCGAGCGTAAAGCTTCCGCCCTCGGCGCTCACGTATCCGTCGACAAGGTCGATGTCGGACATCAGCTTGATGTAGCCAATGGTGCTGTCAGCGGCCGCCGCGTCGAAGGCCTCCTGCAAGGTCCCCGAGCCGGTCAACTCGCTCGTGGCCGATTCGCCCCATTGCGCCTGCGCCGTTCCCTCGGCCGAGGCACCCACGGTGAACAGGGTGGCAAGGCAGAGGAGCATGACAGCGAGCATCCAAAGGCTTGCGTGCTTTGTGAAATTGGTTTTCTTCATGACGTGTCTCCTTTTATAATCGGTTGGATTTCGATTCGTTCTCAGGTCTTTCGTTTGTTTTTGGGTGAGCGGCACAGGCCGAACCACGCCTCGCCTCGCTCAAAGTGTCGGCAATCCTCGCAGGTGGCGTCATCGAATCGCCTCGTCTTGCCCTCGTAGCGTGGGCAGGCGTCCTGCATCCGCGTTGCCAGCGGCTCTCCCGTGTCGGTGTAGATCGGCTCCTTTGTAAAATCAGGATAGATCACGTCGGGAGGACCTGCGCGGTCGCGATCGTCGTAGTACCCGTAGCGAAGCTCAAACACGCGGCCGTAGGCGTTGACCACGGCGTAGAGGTCGCCCTCGCAGGGCTCTTGGATGGGATGTGGATAGCGGTCTGCATCGTGCTTCATGCTGTCTCCTTTCTTCCGCTCTCACAGATGGGCGCGGAGGATGCGTTCTTGATTCCTCTACAATTATATCCTGTTTTTCCCTTTTTCGGAACTACCAAAACCAAACAATTTTGGCAATGCTCTCCTTCCGGCAAACAAAAAAAGCATAGCCGATTTCGCTTTGAAACGGCTATGCTTTGGATGTTTTTTTCACAGATAGGCGGCAAAACGGTCACGCCCGACGCCGAGCTTGTCGGTGATCGCGACCAAGCCCTGCTTCACGCCCGCCAAGGACATATTCAGCTTGTCGGCGATCTCCTTGTTGCTCATACCGAAGGCCGCGAGCTTGGCGATCTCGCGCTGTCGGGTGGTCAGAGAGGTGACGATCGTGCGCCCTCGGATCGCGCCCGAGAGCCTCGACCAGCCCTCGTTGTAGACCTTATAGAGTGCCTTCACCTTCCCCCAGAGCGCCTCGTCCACAAGGGTCAGTCGCTTCTCCATCAAGGTATCCAGCGCACGACAGTACTCCGCCAGCGTCCCCCAGAGCCGATCGGGGATCGCCAAGGCGATGGCGCGGTCGATATGTCTGCTTGCTTTCTCGTCCTGTCCTGCGTTGTGATAAACGGCGGCGCAGGTCAGGCGCAGATAGATCTCGGACATCACGGTTCCGTTGGCGTTTGCCCAGCAGATCAGCGGCTCGATGGTGTTCGGGATCACGGACATGAGGGAAAGTCCCTGCACACCCTCGATCTTGATGACCTCGGTCGCCACGGCGTAGGCAACGGCGTAAAGATACTTGGCGTAATAGACCTTAGCGGCAGGAAAGGCATCCCGATGCAACGGCTCAAAGCATCCGACCTTGAACCATTCGGGGAAGTTTTCCACACTGTACAGCATAATATCCACCGCGCTGATGGCAAGCTGCATGGCGTCGCGGTCGTCATCGTTCTTGGCGGGAGCCTCGGCAATGTGGATCTTGGCTCTGCGCCACATTTCAATGTCACCCTTCCAGATGGCGCACATGGCAAGCAGCATCCCCGCGGAAAGCACTGCGTAGAAGCCCGAATGCTTGCCGAGCAGATAGGACGCGCTATCGTAGACGCGGTCGATCTCGCCGCGCGAATACGCCACCTCGGCCTCAAATAAGACCTGCGCCTCGTGATGGTAGGCAAGCTGTGCGCCCACGCGATCGGCCTCCCCAGGGGTTCGGTAGAGATCGCTCATGTAGAGGAACGGCGTCTTGCGCGGAAGCGGCATGTCGTCGTTCTGCGCCACACGCCCCGCCTTCGTCCTGCCGTCGGTGGGCTTTTGCGCGTCCTTCGGGATCATCCAGTCACGACCAAACCGTACCGCTCCCGCGATCTTCCCCTCGGAGCAAAGCAGTTGTACCCGCCGAACCCCGATCTGCCAGTTCTTCGCAACCTCCTCGATCGTGATGTATTCCATCTTATACGCCCCTCCCCTTCGCTTTGTTCGCCGTGACGATCAAATATCCATCGTCTTAACGAAATATAGTATACCACAAGATATGAAATCTGTCAAGAGGGGAAAGACCTTGGAGGGGAGAGGACTTTTTCGGAAAAAAGTCCTCTCCCCTCCAAACCTCCCCTCTCTCAAAAACCTCCAAAGAGGACACCAAAATGCCACGCATTTGGTGTCCTCTTTGGAGTCTTTTTTTAGGGGAGGTATCGTTTTTTGTTGGCGAGGCTATGCGCTTTAACCAAAGCAAAAACACGAAGCGATGTTCCTATAAAAACCCGTCCCTCGAACCCAACTCAAAAAAGGAAGCCCGTCGAAGTGCGATGGGCTTCCTTTTTTGAGGTTCTTGGGAGAGGGAGGGGTTTGGGGAGGGAGACCCCTTCTTTCCTAAGAAGGGGTAAGTCGGAGGCCAAGC
>JAZSKO010000226.1:0-4842 GCA_045534875.1 Eubacteriales bacterium
CACGTGCATTCCGCTTCCTGCCTCGCCGTAGATGGGCTTGGGCATGAAGGTTGCCGACTGTCCGTATTTGAGGGCGGTGTTGTGGATGATGTACTTGATCATCATAGGGGCATCCGCCATATGCACCACATCGCCAAGCTGCGGCTCGATCTCAAACTGACCCGATGCCGCCACCTCGGGATGGTGGTAGTTGATCTCAATGCCCGCGTTCTTCATGTGCATACACATCTCACTGCGGCACTCATAGGAAATATCGAAGGGCTTGGCGATGTGGTAGTTCTTCTGTCTGGGAACGATCACGCCCAATCCCTCGGTCGCGCTGTTCCAGTAGGACTGCTTGGCGTCGACGGTCGCGCTGATCTCGCGTCCGCTGACCTGCCAGCCCACCTGATCGAACAGATAAAACTCAAACTCGGGAAGGATCAGCATGGTGTCGGCCACGCCGCTGTCCTTCATCTGCTGGACGGCCGCGCGCACGATGTTGCGGGGGTACTGCGGAAGGGGACGGTTTTCCGGGGTGTCGATGATCATGGCGTTACCCGTCATCGACAGCGTGGGGATCGAGCAGAAGGGGTCGATCACGGCGGTGTCAGGGTCGGGAATGAAGACCATGTCGCTCTTTTCCACCACAGCATAGCCGTAGTTCGAGGCATCAAAGCCGATGCCGCTCTTCAAGGTGTCCTCGAAAAAATTCTGCGCGGGAATGGTGACGTGACGGTACTGTCCGTTGATATCCACCATCTTGAAATCCACCATTTCAATGTGGTTCTCTCGGATCATGGACAGAATATCGCTAACGGTTTTGCTCATGAGTTATTCCTCCGATAAATAAAGTCACCCTTATTATACACCATTTGAAACAAAATGGCAATAGGTTACAAAAAATATTTACATTTTTTTGTAGATCACAGAGCGCGAATTCCCTGCTCTCGCAAGACCTCCCTTGCCCTCTCGATCTGCTGTGCATCGGGGATCCAGTCCCGTCTCCCCGAATCCTCGCCTCCGAGAAAGATGGTTTTCGTGCCTGCGTAGGCGTGATAGGCGATCCACTCCACGACGTCCAAGCGTCGAATCCCTCTCGCCAGCTCGGCCACGCGCCTGTAATACTCGTCGCTTGTGTTGACGCCGTTGACCAGAATGCACCGCAAACGAATGGCGGCCTCTCTCTCGTTGATAAGCGACAGATTGGCAAGGATCCTCTCGTTCGTCACACCCGTATAGCGCCGATGACGCTCGCCGTCGGTGTCCTTGATATCCCACAAAAACAGATCCACAAGGGGGACGGCGCGTATCAAAACATCGGCGTCGGCGTATCCGCAGGTCTCCACAGCGGTGGAAAAGCCCCTTTCCTTGCAGGCCTGCAAGAGCGCAAGCGCCCCCTCTCCCTGCAAGAACGGCTCTCCGCCCGAGAGCGTCACGCCTCCGTTTTCTCCGTAGAACGCCCGATCCTTTTCCACGATGGATAGGATTTCCTCAACCGTCATCTCACGTCCGCAAAGCTCCAACGCCCCCGACGGGCAATTTGCGGCGCAGACGCCGCAGGAGCGGCAGACGTCACGGTCAACCGTGTGTGTCTCTCTCCACCCATGCGCGCCCGCAGGACAGGTCGACACACACGCGCCGCATCCGATGCATTTGCCCCCGTAAAGCAAAAGCTCGGCTCGACTCCTTTGCGTTTCGGGGTTGTGACACCACGCGCAACGCAAGGGGCATCCCTTCAAAAAGACCGTAGTCCGCACGCCCGGGCCGTCGTGCATACAGAACCGCTGGATCTCGGTGACGGTTATCCGTTTCTCAATGCTCATTTTGCTCGATCACCATATCCTGCCACTCTTTGTTTAGGGTAACGAACCGCGCGTTCCAGCCCGACACACGAACAGACAGCGTTTGGTACTGCTCGGGATGCGCCTGCGCCTCGCGGAGCAAGGCGGCATCCACCACGTCAGGCTGCATGAAGAAGCCTCCGAGCAGGACAAAGCCTCGCATCAGAGAGAGGAGCGCCTCGATGCCGTCCTCCCCCTCCACGCTCGACGGTAGCAAGCGAATGTCCAGTGCCGCGCCCGTGGCGAGCTTGGTAAGATCGTTCTTGCAATAGGAGCGGATAATGGCGGTCGCGCCCTCGCGGTCGGTGTTCGGTGTGGGGGAGGTGTTTGCCGCCAGAACCTCGCCCTGCCGTCTTCCGTGAGGCGAGGCCAAGCGTTTGGGCGACCATTCGAGCTGACGCCCGAAGGTGCTCACACCTGCCGGAAAGCGATAGCCACAGCTTCCGTTAAAGGAAAGGCAGAGATCGGCAAAATCCGAAAGCAGGCGCGAGGCGATCGCGTCGACCTCGTCGTTGTCGTTTCCGTAATACGCGTAGCGGTTGAGAGCATACTGCCGCAGGGCTTCCTCGCCCTCCCAATTCGTCCTCAAAACCTCCAAAAACGCGGACAGGGTAAGCTTTTTCTCATCGAAGACCAGCTTTTTGATGGCATAGAGGCTGTTGACGGTGTCGGCAAGTCCGCCGATGTGGGGGGATGTGATGTTATAGATCGGGCCCCCCTCGAAATAGGAGCGCCCCGACTCGATGCACCCCTGCTCAAACAGCGAAACCGCCGTACAGGGGATCTGCTCCTTCCATTTCCAAACGCCGTCCTCGCAGGAGGAAAAGCGGCTCTGCTTATTCTGCGCGATGAAGGTCACCATGTCAGAAAGATCGCGCAGATAGGCCTGATACAAGTCCTCAAAATCGGCAAACGCGACGCTTCCGTCGTATTCCCGCAGGGTGTTCTTTTGCAGGATCTGCAAGGAATCGAAGGGATGGTAGCTGAAATAGGTCTTTCCGGGGATCTGTACCTCCCAGCAGCCGTCGTTGGCGTATTTGCGCGCCTCGCGCTCGTCGTAGCCGTCCCTAACAAGCGTCTTGATCACCGTTTCCTCGTTGTAAACGGCCAAGATCCCGCCGCCGTACCGCATGACCTCCGCCACCCGACGCAAAAGAGCCTCGTCGGTGCTTCGGTTGAGACGGACCGAGGTGGGAAAATCACTGATGCCAAGCTCCTCCAAGATATCAAGGACGAGATAGGTGACCTCGTTCGTGACCTCGCGCCCGTTCTCGTCGATGC
The DNA here is from genome assembly GCA_045534875.1 of Eubacteriales bacterium. Classification (GTDB taxonomy): domain Bacteria; phylum Bacillota; class Clostridia; order Oscillospirales; family CAG-272; genus UMGS1865. The sequence goes on from JAZSKO010000226.1 coordinate 3,105, forward strand.
CGCCAAGCAGGATGTTTTGATAGTGCTGGGCGTCGCCGCTTCCGTTTCCGATCTGCTGTCCGTTCACCCACTCACAGCCCTTGATGAAAAAGTGCGAAAGGATCTCTCTCGCCTCGTCAAGGGTCAATTTTCCACTTTCAAGGTCTTTTTTAAGATAATCGCCAAGCAAATAATCTATGCGCCCAATCCCCGACCAGTTTCCGCACAGGCGAAGGAAGGCAAAGGTGAACCAGATGCTCTGCACCGCCTCATAAAAGCTCTTGGCGGGCGAGAAGGGAACGTGGGTCAGATTCTCGTAATTCGCCCGGTAGCCCTCCCGCTCCCGCAGGGCGGTCAGATACCGACCGTGCCAGATCGAAAAGGCGCGGAGACAGGTCAGACAGCTCTTGGCGAAGGGCTCCTTTTCGGTATTCTTGTAGACCGCATACGCCGCCTCGGCACGCGCCTGTATCCCGTTGATGCCCTCCTTCAAGACGCTCTCGAAATCGACCGTCAGGTGGCTGACGCTCTCACAGATCGGCTCTCCCCGATAGGTGGCGGGAACGCGATGCCGAATGGCAAGACCCAGCGTTGCCGCGCCACTCAGCCGCTCCCCCTCGCAGATGCGGACAGGGGCGGTCTCGGCGATCCGCATAACGGCAAGATCGTATTTCTCCAAGGCGGAAAGAGCCGAAAAGCCCTCCACGTCGTCGAGGCTGACGCTCATGGTTTTCAGGGTGTCCAATCCGTAGACGTGATGGAGCGAATCGAACGCCAGCCGTCTGGTTGCCTCCGAGAGGCGCACGGGTCGCTTTCCTCCGTTTTGCGCGTAAAATTCCATGGCATATCCCTCCTTTTTTATCATTATACAGGAGAAAACTACAAAAAGGAATTGACATTCGTCGGAAAATTATGTATAATCCTATTGAGGTGATGCATATGACGATCGAGCAAGCGCAGATCAAGTATTTGAGAAAGGGCGGCTTCGATGCCGTTTCCAACGAGGGACTACGCCACGTGAAGGTGCTTCCCTACCTGTCCGTGGTGCAATCGGTACACGGGAGCTACGACATCTCCCTCGGAAGCTCCGAGCCCGAGCAAACGGGGGACGGCGGCTTTTTCGTCGCGCCCTCCGAGGTACAGCAGACCATCGTGCATCACGTCAACCCCACCAGCCGCCACATGAGCGCCCGTTGGCTGTTTCTCGACGTGCAGGTCAACGGCGTCTATCGCTTGGATTCCCTCTACCGCTTCCCTCTTGTGCTCCCGAAGGAGGCCAAGGACGAATGCGATCGGCTCTTTGACCGCATCTTCTCGACCGACGACATCTGGGAAAATTACAGCGATTGCTACCGTCTTCTGGGGCTTCTCGTTCGCCACTCCACACCCATGCAGACCGATCCGCAGAGCGACGTGCAGGCGGCGATCGGATACCTGACGAGCCACTACCGCGAGCCGATCACGGTGCGCGATCTGGCAACCGTCTGCAAGATGTCCGAATCGAATTTCTACGCCGTTTTCAAAAAACAGCTCGGCAATTCCCCCATCTCCTATCTCAACCATTACCGTCTTTCCCTCGCCGCCGAGCAGCTCATGGAGACCGACCGCTCGGTGGGCGAGATCAGCGATTCGGTCGGCATCCCCGATGCGCTCTATTTCAGCCGTCTGTTCAAGAAGGTCTACGGGCTTCCACCGAGAGAGTACCGCCTGACCTATCGGAGAAGAGGATAGCAAACAGGGAGCGGCAGTCCGTTTGGAC
>JAZSKO010000162.1:0-9928 GCA_045534875.1 Eubacteriales bacterium
TGCGGCGACAACGGAGCCATGATCGCGGCGGCGGGATACTTCGCCTATATGGACGGGCAGAGAGCCGATACCGCGCTCAACGCGTCGGCGGTTTCCCCGCAGATTGATTGAGGAATTTGTCAAGTCCTTTTTGAAAAAAAGAGGACGCGATTTGCAAAATCGTCATTTTACACGAAAAATCGACAAAAACCGAAAAAAAGCAAAAAAAGAAGTTTTCCACATGGATTTTCCACAGGTTGTGGAAAAATCCTGTGATTTTCCGTAAAAATGAGGAAAAATCCGAAAAAAATGCATAAACAGGACGGTTTTCCCCTTGATTTATCGGGATCTCTGTGGATAAACCTGTGAATGCTGTTGAAAAATTCAAAAGCCGAATGCTGTGGAAAAGGGACACCTGTGGGAAAACGGCGCGTCAAGTGGTCGATTTTTTCCTTGGTCATTTTTCACAAAAATGAGATCGGAGCAGAAGGAGAACGAACCGTATGGACGAGCAAAAAAGACCAAATGAAGGCGAAAAAAGCACGACGAGAGAGCGCCCCACGGTGTCTCCTGCGGTCATCCGTCGCCTTCCGCGCTACTACCGTTATCTGCGTGAATTGATCCGTCGGGGAAGGATGCGGATCAGCTCGGGAGAGTTTGCCGAGATGATGCACATGACCGCCTCCCAGATGCGTCAGGATCTCAACTGCTTCGGCGGCTTTGGTCAGCAGGGCTACGGCTACAACGTCAACTATCTCTACGCCAAGATCTGCGAATTGCTGGGCGTGGGAACCGGGATCCAAGCCATTGTGGTCGGCTCGGGAGATTTCGGACGCGCACTTGTGCGCTCGGATATGTTCGAGAAGCGAGGGGTGGATATCGTGGCGATGTTTGACGTCGACCCCGCGCTCATCGGTCGGGAGATCGCGGGCGTCACCATCCATCACGTGAGCGAGATGGAGGATCTTTGCCGTCGCTATCCCGTGGATCTGGCGGTGTTGACTCTGCCGAAGGATCAGGTAACGGAAACGGCGAAGAACCTGTGCGAATGGGGTGTCACGGGTCTTTGGAACTTTACGGGAAGGGATCTGGAATACGATCCCGAGAAGGTCGCGGTGGAGAACGTCCACCTTGGCGACTCCCTCATGATTTTGAACTATAAGATCTGCCGTCTTGTGGATCAGGACGGAGAGGAGAACGGAGAGATCGACTAATGGATTGGAAATGGAATTTCGGACAGAGCGTGCTCGTGCTGCCCGCGCAGGTCTTGGAGACCGACGCCACCTTGGAGCAGCTTCGCGTTCTGCTTTGGCTGGCAAACGATATGTCGCTCCTACATAAGCCCACACAGCTTGCCAAGCTCGCGCAGACCACCACCGCCGGCGTGACCGATGCCTTGGAGTTTTGGAGAGGATGCGGCGTGTTGGAGGGAGAGGCGGCCCAAGCGATGCCCGTCGCTCGGAAAAAGAGCAACGCCGCCACGGTCGCGGCGACGCCCAAACGCGAGAAAATCGAGCAAGATATCCCCACTCCGCGCGCGCCTCTGCAAAGAGCCGACGAGCTGCCAACCTACACCACCACCGAGCTTGCGGATATGCTGGAACAGAGAGAGTCGCTTCGGGGATTGGTGGACGAGAGCCAAAAGCTCTTTGGAAAGATCTTCACGGCGCATGAGCTGAACATCCTGCTCGGAATGGTGGACTATCTGTGTCTCAGCGAGGAATACATCCTCTTGCTGCTTGCCCATTGCAAGCGCGTGGAGATGAAAAGTCTGCGAAATGTGGAAAAGTACGCTATCTCGCTACTCGACGAGGGCGTGACCACCGCTACCCAGCTTGACGCGCACCTGCAACAGGCCGAGGCAAGACACACCTTGGAGGGTCGCGTTCGCGCGATGTTCGGCATCAACACCCGCTCCTTCACGTCGAAGGAGAAGAAGATGCTCGACGCGTGGATCGGTTTCGGCTACGGCGAGGAGATCATTCGCATGGCCTATGAGGTCACGGTCAACGCAACCGGAAACGCCTCTATCCCCTATGCCAATTCCATCCTGACGAGATGGCATGAGGCAGGAATGAAGACAAGCGAGGATGTTGAGCGACTGATCGCGCAGGAGAAGGCAGAGAGAGAGGGAGCGCAGGCCACCAAGGTGGGGTCGAGCTTTGAGGCAGACGACTTCTTGGAGGCGGCCATTCAAAGGAGCTTCCGAAAGAGCGAGGGAGCGCAGTAACGGGACGGAGAGAGGATCAAGCTCCGTCGGAAAGGAAGATGCCCTATGGGATACAATAAAGAGAACTTTAAGCGCATCCGCGCGGAATATGAGACAAAGGCTCTTTTGGCGCAACGGGCGGCAGACGGCAGACGCGAGGAGGTGCATGCGCGCATCCCCGAATTGCGCGAGCTGGACGCTCAGCTCAGCGGCTTTGGTCTGCGGATCTTGCGACAGGCCATGGAGGGTGGCGACACCGAGGCCGTGGTGAGGAGCTTGCAGGAGGAGAACCGTCGGGTGCTGGCGCGTCGGAGAGAGCTGTTGTTGCAGAACGGCTACCCCGAGGATTACTGCAAGCCGCGCTATGAGTGCGAGGTCTGCTCGGACAGTGGTTACGAGGGGATCAAGATGTGCGCCTGCATGAGACGGAGACTGATCGAGGCGGGCATGGAGGCATCGGGGCTGGGAGGGCTTCTGAGGAAGCAGTCCTTCGAGAATTTCTCGCTCGACTATTACAAGGCGAACCCCGAGCAGCACGCGCGTATGCGCGCGACCTTTGCCTATATCAAGAAATACGCGGAGGAATTTTCGGTAGAGGAGGGAAAAGCCTCACCGAACCTGCTTTTGCTGGGAGGCACGGGGCTTGGCAAGACGCATCTTTCCACGGCGGTCGCGAGAAGGGTGATCGAGAGAGGCTTTGACGTATTCTACAACAGCGCGGTGGGAATGATCTCGGACTTTGAGTATCGGCGCTTTGGGAACGCGGCCACGGTGGGGGACGCCGACAACACCGAGCGGTACATCGAATGCGACCTGTTGATTCTGGACGATTTGGGAACAGAGGTCATCAACCAATTCACGCAATCGACGATGTACTATGTGCTCAACACGCGGCTGAACCGAAGCCTACCGACGGTGATCAGCACGAATCTCAGAGCAGACGAGCTGTCGAAGCTCTACACGGAGCGTCTCACGAGCCGCCTGATGGGAGAGTTTGACGTGCTACCCTTTTACGGGACAGACGTAAGACGGCAAAAGCTGAAAGGATAAAAGAAGCCGTGCAAGACCATTGGTCTTGCACGGCTTTTCTCTATGTTCGCACAACCGACTTTGTATTTTGTTCGCACAAACCCGCAATGAAAGTTTCGGTCAAGCCTTTTCAAAGGCTTGCGGGGTGGAGGGGCAGAGCCCTCCTCGCCCGTCGCAACGGGCGAAACTCCCCAAACGGCGCTTTTCTTTTTGGAGCTTTTTCTTTTGCGCCTACATGGTCAAAAGAAAAAGCGACGAAGGGATTTGATTTTATAAAATATCGGTACTGGTTGTAACAACATAAAACCCCTCGGCCACTTTTTCTTTGACACCAGAGGCGCAAAGAAAAAGTTAGCAAAAAGAAACGCCAAGGGTTATTTCGCCCGTTGCGACGGGCGAGGATGGGCTCCGCCCCTCCACCCCGCAAACTTTTGGAAAAGTTTGATCAAAACTTTCCCTGCAAGTTTGTGCGAACATGGTGCGCTGTTTGTTGCGCGGTTCGCGAAGGTTTTTTACTTTCCGAGCTTCTTCAAGAACCGCTCGATCCTTGTCAGCGCTTCCTTGATGTGCTCCGTCGAATAGCAGTACGATGCTCGGAAAAAGCCCTCTCCGCTCTTTCCAAACGCCGTTCCCGGAACGACCGCCACTTTCTCTGAATAAAGCAGCTGCTCGCAAAATTCATCGCTCGTCAGCCCTGTTGCCTGAATACTCGGAAACGCGTAAAACGCTCCCTTCGGCTCGCGACAGGTCAACCCTATACGGTTAAATCCCGAAACGATCAACCGCCTCCGCATATCGTATTCCTCTCGCATTGCGTTGATCGCCTCGTCTCCGTGTCGGAGTGCCTCGATCGCCGCGTATTGCGCCGTCGTGGGCGCGCACATGATGGCGTATTGGTGGATCTTCGTGATCTGCTTCATCACCGGCATCGGCCCGCAGGCGTAGCCCATTCGCCAACCCGTCATGGAGTAGGTCTTGGAAAAGCCGTTGATGATGATGCACCGCTCCTTCATCCCCTCCAATGCGCCGATCGAGGTATGGCTCTTGCCTCCAAAGGTCAATTCCGCGTAGATCTCGTCCGACAGCACCATGATCGAGGTCTCTCTGAGTACCGTCGCAATCGCTTCCAGATCCTCTCTCTCCATGATCGCTCCCGTGGGATTGCAGGGATAGGGCAGGATGAGGGCCTTCGTGCGCGGCGTGATCGCCTCTTTGAGCATCTCGGGCGTTACCTTAAAGTCGTGCTCCGCCGTGGTTTCCAGAATCACGGGCGTGCCTCCGATCATGCGTACCAAGGGCTCGTAGCAAACGTAGCTCGGCTGGGGGATCAGGATCTCGTCTCCCGACACGATCAAGGCGCGAAGTGCCATGTCGATCGCCTCCGAGCCGCCAACCGTCACCAAGACCTCGGTCGCGGGATCGTATTGCATATGGTATTTTCTATCCACGTAGCAGGCGATCTCTTTACGCAGGACTTCGAGTCCTCGGTTGGCCGTGTAGCGGGTTTTGCCTGCCTCCAAGGACAGGATCCCCGCCTTTCGGATCTCCCAAGGGGTGGGAAAATCCGGCTCGCCGACGCCAAGAGAGATCACGCCCTCCATGGATTCCGCAATATCAAAATATTTTCGTATCCCCGACGGTGGGGTGTCCCTCACCACGGGCGACAGGATCTCATCGTAATTCATCACAGTAAGTATTTGCCTCTCTCATCTACGGAGTCGCCCATCAGCTCTACGTCCATCTCCTTGTAGCGACGCATCACGAAATGGGTGGCGGTGGAGGTGACCGAATCCAGCGTGGAAAGCTCCTTTGCCACGAAGCGAGCCACCTCGTGCAGATTCTTTCCCTTTACCACGACGTTCAGATCGTACACACCGCTCATCAGATAGACCGATTCCACCTGCGGATATTTCATCACCTTGGCGGCAACGTCCTCAAAGCCGATGCCTGCCTTGGGCGTGACCTTGAGCTCAATGATGGCCGAAACATAGGCCTCGTCAAGACGCTCCCAGTCGATCACGGCCTTGTATCCACGAATGATACCGGCTCTCTCCATCTCCTCGATCTCGCGCGCAACCTCATCCTCGGTCAAACCGAGCATGGTGGCCATATCGGCGCGGCTGATGCGGGAGTCCTTGCTTAACAGCTTCAACAACTTGGTATTCATGCTTTCCTCTTTTCCGCGCGGAGATCAGTCCTCAACGCGCTCAATCGATTCGATCACAACGGGAACTCTGGGAACATCGTCGAACCAGCCCATGCGTCCCGTGGGAACGGTGGCAATGCGATCCACCACGTCCAGCCCCTCGATCACCTTGCCGAAGCCCGCGTACTGGGAATCCAGATAGGGGGCGTCCTTGTGCATGATGAAGAACTGGGACGATGCCGAGTTGGGGTCTTGGGTGCGCGCCATCGAAAGCACGCCGGGGGTATGACGGAGATCGTTGTTCAAGTAGCCGTTCGCGGCGAACTCACCGGGGATGGCGGCCGCCTCCTTGGGAGAAAAGCTCTCGTCGTAGCCGCCTCCTTGGATCATAAAGCCCGCGATCACGCGGTGGAAGATCAGACCGCTGAAAAAGCCCTCGTCCACCAGCGACAAAAAGTTTGCCACCGTTTTGGGCGCCTTCTCGGGGTAAAGCTCGGCGGTCATTTCGCCGAAGTCACGGACACGGATCAGAATTTTCGGATGGTTCATGTTGGTTTCTTCCTTTTCTTCTTGTATTTGATTTCGTTTGTTCAGACAAAATTATTCCTCGTTGACGGGATGGTCGGGGTAGGCGGCCTCAAAGAGCGCACGCACGCGGTCACGCCTTCCCGTGTAGTGCAGATACCCAAACAGCACCTCCATGCCTGTGGCGGTTCGGTACTGGGAGGGGCTTGCGCTTTTGGGGATATTCAAGCCGCCCGTGTTTCGTCCTCTTTTATACAGGGCCAGCTCCTCCTCGTCCAGCATTGGCAGGATCCGTTGCATCGCCTCGGCTTGCGCGGAGGCCTTGACATAGGCAAGCGCCATCGAATTGAGGTGTCCCGAACGGGAGATGCCGCTCTCCACCAGCCTCTCGCGTACGCAAAGCTCCAGCACGCAATCCCCAAGATAGGCGAGCGCGGAGGTGCTCAGCTCGTTGCAGGGGATCATGAGGGAGACGCTCCTTCCTCGGGGGCTTTTTTGGAGCGCTTTCGCTCCTCCTTTTGCCGTTTCGCTTCCTCTCGCCGCTCTCGCTCCTCGCGCTCACGCTCGGCGTCGAGATCGGGGTAGTGCGCTTCAAGAAGGGCTTGGGCGACGTTTTTGGTGTAGGAGGAGATACAGGAGAGTGAGAGCAGGAGCGCGAGAAAATCCTTCTCGTTTGTAATATCCAGCCCTGTTCGTTGGAGGTAGTATTCCATGAAATCGACCGACAGATCGCGGATGCGTTGCTTGGAGTCCAAGAACCGCTGATAGGCGTCCTCCAAGAAGGCGTCGTCGTAGTCCTCCAGCTTGTAAACGGTTTGCAGGATGCGCTTGATCTCTCCGATCGAGAGGGTGTTCTTCATGGAGCAGACCAAAAGGATCTGCAAGAACTGCTCCTTGCTGTATTTCTTTCCGTGGAGCGGGGAGAGCAGACCGCTTTTGGAGTAGTTATTCACCATGGTTTTGGTGAGACTTCGATCCTGAAAGCGCGGCGAGCCCTCTTGGAGCTTATCGGTCGTCAGGCTGATGATCTGATCGAGATACAGGTCGATGGAAGGGATCTCCTCCGGTCGCAGATCGGCGTCTCGAACGGCCTCTCTCGTCAATTCGCGCATTTCCTCTAATTCCATGCTTGCCGTCTCCTTTCCCGCCCTTGGGCGTCTTTTTCTTACTTACCTAACATTATACATGATTTTACTCAAAAAATCAATAGGTTTGAAAAAATCCCTCACAGAAGCAAAATCGCTTAAAGAAGCGATTGCCCGTTGATCTGCAAGCGGAAGTGACATCCGAGGTGGCTCGCCGCCTTACGGCAGAGCAGCATTCTTCCCAAAAAGATCTCAAAGTATTCCATCACGGGGCTGATGGCGGTGTCCACCTCCAGATCGAGCAGGATACTCTCGCGGTCGGGAGAGAGCGAGAGCGTGGAGGACGTGACCGAATAGTTGACACGGTCATGGATATCAAAGGTGGCGGGATCGGAGTTGCGGACACGGGAGCGGCGCACGTCGGACTTATCCGCCAAAATCAGCGCGGCAGACAGGGGATTGATGGGCTGTCCCGTTCCCTCGTCGTGGTTTCCGATGGCCGACACGACCTGTGAAAGCTCAACTGCCTCCATGCCGAGATTGTCCAGAATGCGGAAGGCCATGAGCGCGCCGCTCTGGCTGTGCGCCTCGCGATTGACAAGGTTTCCGATGTCGTGCAGAAAGCCTGCGATGCGCGCCAATTCTCCAACGCGGGCAGGGTAGCCCAGCGCGTCCAGCAGTGATCCCGCCTGCTTGGCAACGTGCGCCACGTGGGCAAAGCTGTGCTCGGTGTAGCCGAGCGCTTGCAGTGTCTTGTCTGCCTCTGTGATATAGGCTCGGATGCGTTCGTTCTCTCGGATGGCTTCGTAGGTGATCATTTCGTGTTCCTTTCGTTTTTCTTTCCTTTTCAGTATACCACGATTTTTCCCCAATTGCAAGCCACTTTTTCGGTTTTTTGGTGGGAGAGTGGGGAGGTATTTTTAATGGGCTGGGCTACGCGTTTTATCCAAAGCAAAAACACGAAGCGATGTTTCAAAAAAATCCACACCTACCCGACCAACCACTCAAAAAAGGGAAACCCATCGAAACACGATGGGCTTCCCTTTTTTGAGGTTCTTGGGAGAGGGAGGGGTTTGGGGAGGGGGTGACCTTCTTTCCTAAGAAGGTCTCCCCCTCCCCAAGGTCTTCCCCTTACAAGAACTCTAAGATCTCAGCAGGCGTACGCGCGATGTTGACAGCGCCGGCGGAGCGGAGGAACGCCTCGGAGCGGTAGCCCCAAGAGACGCTGATGGGAAGCATACCGGCGGCAAGGGCAGTGCGGAGGTCAACGTCGCTGTCCCCGACCATCGCGCATTCCGAGGGGGAAACGCCGAGGGTGTCGGCAACGAGATTCGTCAGGTAGGGATCGGGCTTGGTGGGCTTGCCGGGGATCACCCCCTGTGCTGTGTCGTAGCTGCCGACGGGCAAAACGTGCGCGCAAAGAGGCTTTAAGATGGCGTCCTGCTTGTTGGAAAGCACGCCGATGCGATAGGTGGGGCGCAGAGCTGCCAAGAGGGGAAGGATGCCGTCGTAGGTGTCACGGGTCAGACGGTAGTTTTCGAGGTAGATCTGGGTGTAGGTGGACAAAACCGAATCAATGGTGGCGGCGTCCTGTTGAAAAGCGGAAGGGAGAGCGCAACGGATCAGCTCGCGCGCGCCGTTGTTGATAAAGGAGAGCGCCTCCTCCTCTGTCCGCTCGGGAAAGCCGTAGACGCGGAGCGTCTTGTTCACACAGGTGAGGATGGCGGGAATGGTGTTGGCAAGCGTGCCGTCAAAATCGAAGATCACAGCTTTGATCATGGCAGGGTCCTTTCTTCAAAGGGGATTTTTACGCATCAAATGACAGAAAAAGTATACCACGAACTGCAAAAAAAGTCAATCGGTCTGCAAAAATTGTGGAAATGCACAAAAGAGAACCGCCAAACAAATGCAAAATCGTGCGTTCTCCTGCTTTTCTTTTCCTGCTTTTTTGTGATATAATAATATGTTAGAATCGGATTTTTAGAAAGAGGAGACGCAAACGTGAAAAGAGAGGATTTAAGAAACATTGCCATCATTGCCCACGTTGACCACGGAAAGACCACGCTGGTGGATGGGCTTTTGAAGCAGGGAGGCGTGTACCGCGAGAACCAGGAGACCGTGACCTGCGTGATGGACTCGGGAGATCTGGAACGCGAGAGAGGCATCACCATTCTGGCGAAGAACACTGCCGTACAGTACAACGGCGTGAAGATCAACATCATCGACACCCCCGGCCACGCCGACTTCGGAGGCGAGGTGGAGCGTATTTTGAAGATGGTGAACGGCGTTATCCTGTTGGTGGACGCCGCCGAGGGACCCATGCCGCAAACGCGCTTCGTGCTGCAAAAGGCATTGGATCTGAACCATCGCGTGATCGTTTGCATCAACAAGATCGACAAGCCCGACGCGCGTCTTGGCGAGGTTGAGGACGAGATCTTGGAGCTTCTGATGGATCTGGGCGCGAACGACGAGCAGCTCGACAGCCCCATGCTCTATTGCTCGGGCAGAGCCGGAACCGCCACCGAGGATCCCTCGGAGACGGGCGTGGATCTCAAGCCCCTGTTTGACAAGATCCTCGATTATATCCCCGCGCCCGAGGGAGACGAGACGGGAGATCTGCAAATTCTGGTCTCCTCGATCGACTATAACGACTACGTTGGTCGCATCGGCATCGGACGCATCGAGCGCGGCTCGGTGAAGGTTGGACAGGAGGCCGCGGTCTGCAACTATCACAATCCGGGCGTTGTCAAGCGCACCAAGATCGTCTCGCTCTATCAGATCGAGGGCTTGGTCCGCCGTCCCGTTGAACACGCGACGGTGGGAGACATCGTTTGCTTCTCGGGAGCGGGCGACATCACCATCGGCGACACGCTTGCCACCATGGCACACCCCGAGCCCTTGGAGTTCGTTCGTGTCTCCGAGCCGACCATGGAAATGACCTTTATGGTCAACGAT
>JAZSKO010000094.1:0-4671 GCA_045534875.1 Eubacteriales bacterium
TCCTTCGGTAAAAGCTGCTGTTTCATAGCGAAATCCTCCGCATTTGGTTTTTTTATAGTATAGCACACTTCCCACTTTTTTTCAAGACCCAAAAAAACAATTGACAATTTTTTCGTCCTATGCTATAATAGAATAAAGACAGACGAAAGGGGGACCGATATGAACGCAAGCGGATTTTTTCGGCGGCTGGACATCGTGCGCGCATGGGGGCGAGGGATCTTGGTGCTCGCGCTTCTCATTATCATCACCTCCCGTCCCTTTTCGATCGCCTTTCTCTTTGCCTGCGCGCTTCTGATCCCCACCTCTTTCCTCTCCCTGCTTCGCGTACCGAAGCCGACGAAGATCGCGGAATTCGTTTCTAACGCGGTTTGGGAGTTTGAGCAGAAGATCCGCGGCTGTCACACGACCTATCCCGATTCGGATATTCACACGCTTCACGCCTTTTCTCCCAAGCTCGCAAAGAAGGCGCGCAACATTGGAAACCGCATGTACTTCCCCGAATGCCGCACGCTGGTGTTCTGCCGCCGAGAGGACCGAATCGAGCTTTTTGTGCAGACCGTTTCGCTCTATCAACAGGAAAAGCCCTTGGAGGAATCGGTGCGCTTTGATCTGCTTCATCCCTTGGAATGGAGGGTCGAGGAGGCAGACACCGACGATGGCTACCATTTCGTGACGATCTGCCAAGGAGAAACGGTGCTTTGGGAATGCTACGTTCCCAACACCCATGCGTGGCGAAACACGTTGACCTTCTGCGGCGATGGCATTCGGATCACGCGAATCGAAGAAAAAAAGAACGGATGACAAAAACGGCTTCTCACAAAGGAAACAAAGAATTGCCCCGACAGGCCTTTAAAGGTTTGTCGGGGTTTGCTATTTACAAATATGAATTTGTGCCGCCAAAAGGCTATTATTGTGCCAAAAGATCGTCAATCACCTTGTCAACAGAAAAGCGGAACTTGTCGGCAATTTTTCTTATGTCCGGATCGTTTTGCAAAGAAAGCCTATTCCGGCGATCTATGTTCCCAAGCTTTTCTTTTGTCAATTTCAAATATTGCCCATACTTTTCCATTTTTATTTGTTCAAGCTTTTTTTCATACTCTATCATCCATTCTTTGGTTTTGGGGGTCAAATCAAACTGCAACGGCTTTGGATTCTTCTCCCAATGCTCATTCGATACGATTCGGCTTACATCTTCTGTTTCCTTGACATAAAGATAGCATTCTCCTTCGTGCGTTATGGAGTCAAAAAATACGGTTTCGTCATGCCTATAAAAAGTCAAATTTTCAAAATGGAACGGGTTGTTTTCCTCCCAAAACCAAGAGAAAATACTTTTTTCTTTTTTTAACAGTTCACACATCTCGGCGCAAACGGTATAATATCGCCTATCACGCCCTGTTGTGTGCGATCCAAAATCTTCGACAACCACTCTGTATGTGTTATCTCTCTTGATCAAATGGTTTTGTATTTGCATTAAATATTCCGCATCTTCGTATTTTGGAGATACATCAAATGAAACAATCGAACAATATTGACAGCAAATATCGATCAATGCGCGATATTCCTCTCCTTCAATATCATAATCGTCCCATCCTGTTTCATCGGTATAGTAAAATTTATATACTGTATGTTCGCTGTATTGCATCTCACACCTCACCAAATTCAAACATATCGTTCCGTTTTATCGTCGATTTCACTTTTGTATCACCGCTTGCTCCTTGCTGTCATTATACCATAAATCGGCAGAGGAAACAACCTCTTTGCCGAAATTTGTGGATGTAGACAAAGCTCACTTCTTTTTTTAACAAAAGAGGCGCGGATCTGCTTTCGCAGTCCGCGCCCCTTTTTTGGTGAGATTACTCAGCGGCGGGAGCCTCTACCTCTGCGGCAGGAGCCTCAGCCTTCTTCGTGGTTCTCTTTCTTGCGGGCTTCTTCTCTGCCTCTGCGGCGGGAGCCTCTGCCTCTGCTGCCTTCTTGGTGGTTCTCTTTCTGGCAGGCTTCTTCTCGGGTGCTGCTTCCTCAACGACGGGAGCGGCATCTGCCTCCACCAGCATCACGATCGCCATCTCGGCTGCGTCGCCACGGCGTACGCCGATCTTCAGGATGCGGGTGTATCCACCGTTGCGGTTTGCATATCCGGGAGCGATGGTGGTGAACAGCTTGGTTACCACATCCTCCTTGGTGATGAATGCAAGTGCGGCGCGGCGGCTTGCAAGGGTATTCTTCTTGCCAAGCGTAATCATTTTTTCTGCCATGGAACGAACTTCCTTCGCTCTAGTGAGCGTGGTCTCGATCTGTCCGTTCTCAAGCAGTAAGGTAACCATGCCACGCAGCATTGCTTTTCTGTGCGCGGTAGGTCTGCCAAGTTTTCTTGTTCCGGGCATTTCTATTCCCTCCTTCTGCTGTTTTACGATTGTTTTTCGTGCTTTGGTTGTTAACGGACCGACCGTTTACTCCTCTTCTCTGCGGAGATCCAGCCCCAAAGAGTGGAGCTTTGCGATCACTTCCTCCAGAGACTTCTTTCCGAGGTTACGGACCTTAATCATGTCCTCCTCGGTACGGTTGATCAGATCCTCAACCGTATCAATGCCTGCGCGCTTCAAGCAGTTGAAGCTACGAACAGACATGTCAAGTTCCTCAATGGTCATCTCAAGAACCTTCTCCTTGATGGTCTCTTCTCTTTCCACCAGAACGTCCAACTTCTTTGCTTCGTCAGAAAGCTCCACAAACAAGCTGAGGTGATCGTTGAGAATCTTGGCGCCCAAGGAAATCGCTTCCTTTGCGGAAATCGTTCCATTGGTCAAAATTTCAAGAGTGAGCTTATCGTAATCCGTAATGTTACTACCCACGCGGGTATTATCTACCGTGTATTTCACGTTGTAGATGGGCGTGTAGATCGAATCGGTGTAGATCGTGCCGATGGGGGCAGATGCCGTCATACCCAAGCTCTGGGTGTGCAGCTGCTTGTTGCGCTCCTGGGACACATATCCTCTGCCGTGAGCGAAGGTCAGCTCCATGTAGAAGCGCTCGTTCTCTCCAACGGTTGCGATATGGTGACCGGGATTGAGGATCTCGATGTCGGAATCCTGCTTGATGTCCCCTGCCGTTACGGTCTTCTCACCAACCACGTCGATCACAACGGTCTTCGGACCGCTGCAATGCAGCTTCGCGGTGATTCCCTTGACGTTCAAAACGATCTCGGTTACATCCTCGGTCACACCGGGGATCGTGGAGAACTCGTGGAGAACGCCGTCGATCTTGATATTGGTTACTGCAACTCCGGGCAACGAGCTGAGCAGAACTCGGCGCAGAGAGTTACCAAGGGTGGTGCCGTAACCACGCTCCAACGGTTCTACAACGAAAATGCCGTGCGAGCCGTCTTCGCTTAAATCAGCGGTGCTGATGTTAGGCTTTTCAATCTCAATCATTCCAAATAACCTCCTTTATAAATGAATATTGATAGGCGTGCAGGTTTTCGATCCGCCGCTTTCCTGCGAAAGCCATCGGATCGGATTGGAACGTGCCGGATTACTTGGAATAAAGCTCGACGATCAGCTGCTCGTTGAAGTCGAAGTCAACGTCTTCTCTTGCGGGAAGCGCAACGACCTTAGCGGTGAACGCGTCGGCCTTCACCTCGAGCCACTTCGGAGCGGTGTGGGTTGCGGCAGCCTCTGCCAGCGCCTTGAACTTCACGGAGCTGCGGCTTGCTTCCTTAACCTCGATCACATCTCCTGCCTTTACGATCAGCGAAGGAATGTTTACCTTCTTACCGTTGATGGTAAAGTGACCGTGGAGAACCAGCTGACGAGCCTCCTTATGGGAAGCGGCAAAGCCCATTCTGTAAACCACGTTGTCGAAACGACGCTCCAACAGGCAGATCAGGTTCTCACCCGTCATACCCTCGCGGCGGTCTGCTTCCTCGAAGTAGTTCACGAACTGTCTCTCCAGAACACCGTAGTATCTTCTGGTCTTCTGCTTCTCACGCATCTGCATTCCGTACTCTCTCATCTTCTTGTTGGCCGCGCCATGCTGACCGGGAGCCGTGCTTCTGCGATCCAGTGCGCACTTGCCCGTCAGACAACGGTCACCCTTGAGGAAGAGTTTTGTGCCTTCTCTGCGGCACAGTCTGCATACAGGTCCTGTATATCTTGCCATTATGATTTTACCTCCACCAATTATTATACACGTCTGCGCTTAGGCGGTCTGCATCCGTTGTGCGGGATGGGCGTTACATCCTTGATCATCGTGATCTGCAAGCCAACGGTCTCCAATGCGCGGATGGCGGACTCACGTCCTGCGCCCGGGCCCTTCACATAGACCTCAACGCTCTTCAAGCCGTGCTCCATTGCTGCTCTTGCGGCAGTTTCGGAAGCGGACTGAGCGGCAAACGGAGTGGATTTTCTCGATCCCTTAAAGCCCAGCTCACCGGCGGAAGCCCAGGAGATCGCATTTCCCTCTACGTCCGAGATGGTAACGATCGTGTTGTTGAAGGTGGCCTGAATATGCACAGCGCCTTTTTCAATATTTTTTCTCTCGCGGCGCTTTTTGACAACCTTCTTTGCTGCAACTTTTGCCATTTTCTATGCCACTCCTTTACTTCTTCTTGTTCGCAATCGTCTTTGCGGGACCTTTGCGGGTTCTTGCATTCGTCTTGGTTCTCTGTCCTCTCACGGG
>JAZSKO010000269.1:0-3238 GCA_045534875.1 Eubacteriales bacterium
GTCGTTGAAAACAGAACGGATTTTTACAAAATCAAATTCCTTAGTCGCTTTTTCTTTTGACCATGTAGGCGCAAAAGAAAAAGCTCCAAAAAGAAAAGCGCCGTTCGGGGAGTTTCGCCCTCTGCGGAGGGCGACCAACGCCCCACGGCGTTGGATCCGTGCCGCCTTTTGAAAAAGGCGGGCGAAAACTTTCAATAGGGGTTTGCGAAGATTTTTTACTTTCGAAAAAGTCCTGCCTGCCGCCCTTTCGGGCGGCAGGCTCTTTTTTCGTTACGGGGTCACCGTCGCGCCGCTGTCAATCGCGCCGTCTGCCACTCCCGCGTCTCCCTTCAACTCTCCAAGAGACGCCAGCAACGCATAGAAGTCCTGCGTGCTGAAATAGGTCTCGGGCAACTCTCCGTTCCATTGCTGGATGTAGTAGTACAGAAGCAAATGGTCAATGTCCTCATCCGTCAGCGTGTCGGGATCCTTCGCCAGAATGTCCCTCACCTGCCCAATGATCGCCGCGTCCTTCTTTCCTGCAAATTCGGCCGCCTCTGCTTGGATCTCGATCACCTTTCTGTCTGCCTCTGCCGTGATCTGCGCAACCGCTGCCGCCGCTCTCGCTTCAATCTCCGCGCGCTCTGCCGCCGCCTGCGCCTCCATGTTCTTCTGCTCCTGCTCGATCTTCGCTTGCTTGCTCTTCTGCTCCGCTACCTGCTTCGCTTCCACCGCATCCGTAAACACATCCGAGAAATCCAAGTTCTCGATCGACGAGTCGATCACCACCACGTTGTAGTCCTCGAGCTTCGCCGTCAGCGTGTTGCGAATGTCCGTGGAAAGCTGCGAACGGTTGTTCAACAGCTCCTCCGCCGTGTACTGCGCGAACGCGCTCTTTACCGCCTCTTGGATGCTCGGCGTGATCACCGTTTCGTAGTAGGATACGCCGATCTCCTTATAGATCATCTGCGCGTTCTGCTTCGAAATGCGATAGTTGATGGTGTAGGTCACCGATACCTCCTGAATGTCCGAGGAAAAGCAAAGCAGATCCAAGGACGCCTTCTGGTTTCGGTTGTCCATATTCACCATTTCCTCCCAAGGCGCGCATACGTGTACGCCTGCCTCGTAGGTCTGGTCCTTCACCTTACCAAACACCGTCACGATTCCCGTGTGTCCCGTGGGGACGGTGCGGAAGCAGCTGAACAATACCAGCACCACCGACACAAAGCAGACCGCTCCCGGTACCAGTACCCGCAAAAAGCCGTTCTTCTGCTTTTTCAGCCCGATGGCAAGGATAATACCCACCAGCAAGACCACCACTCCAAACAAAAACAATCCAAACATTCTCTTTTTCTCCTTTCGTTTTCCGACGGTTCCCGTCGTTGTGTTTTTATAATACCACGATTTTGTAATCCTGTCAAGTGATTGGAATAAATTTCTTTCGCTTTTACAATTTGTTCACACTTTTTCGTCACGATCCGGTAGCGATGGAAATCCCTTCCCGAAAATCAAAAACAAAGTGTAAAGAATATAGGAAGGATTCTGACAAAAACTTGACTTTTTTGCAAGAATGTGCTATGATAACATACGGTTCTATATTTATTTGGTATGGAGTGATAACATGACGATACAACACCGAAAAACGGGGTGGATTCCCCTATTGGCAGGCTTTTTGGGGCTCTTGATGCTCCTTTCCGTCCCTGTCTCGGCCGCGGGAGCCGATCTCAACTACGGCAAGGGAAGCGAGGAGGATATCACCCTCTCCGCCTCCGAATTGTTCGAGCTTCTCTATAAGGATGCCGAGTCTGCCCTCACGCCTGCCGAGCGGGAGGCGCTGGACGCCCTTTCGGAGGTTGCCCTGACCTACAACCGCTCGATCCCCGACACGGTCGTGGAGCGTACCTACGACGGCGAGCGGGGCATCCTCACTGTTTTGGTGCATCCCTTGGAGTACCAAGCCGCCAACGGAAAGACGGTGACGTGGGTCCCCACCTCGGTCTCCTTGGACGGCGGCGAGGCCGTACCTCTTGAAAAGGGCGAGAGCGGCCTGTATGAAGCCTCCTTCCCCGAGCTTTGGTACTCGGACGAGATCCATCTGGATGTCGACTTTTCTTGGCAGGTGGAGATCCCCGCCGAGACTGCCGACGGGCTTTTGACCCTGCCCTACACCGTGGCGAGCGAGGCTCTCTCCTGCCTCACCGCCTACCGCACCGCCAAGGCAGCCTACGACAAGGCCGACAAGGCGCACAAGGACTATCTCGCGGTGCTTGCTCTCCATGAGAAGGCCACCGCCGATTTTGAGGCCTACACCGAGGCTCTCCGCATCTACACCCCCAAAAAGCAGGCGTACGACGCCTACCTTTTGGAGAAGGCCGCCTACGACGAGGCCTACGCCGCCTACGCCACCTATCTGAAAAAGAAGGCCGCCTACGACAAAGCGGAAAAGGCCTACTATGAATATGAGGCCTTCCGTCAGAATTACGAATCGATCTACGATGCCTATGAGCCGTATCTGAAAGGCTTGGAGGCGGCGCTCTCGCGCATTTCGATCTTAGATAGCATGTTCCTTTCGGACAGCAACGAGTGGCAGTTCTATGGCGGCGTGATGGGCTCGACCGTTGATTCGGTGCTGAGCAATCGGTATGAGCTGATCACCGTGGGAGGCGTCAAGCGCGTCTACGTGGACAACGCCGACGCCGCCACCAATGCCCTGCGTCCCCTTTTGAAGGGCTACAACGAGGTGCGGACGGCGAAGTACAGCTCCTCGCTCGCGCGTCATCGCGCGAAGTTCGCCTACTACAACGAGCATTATGAGGCGATCCGCGATCAGGTCACCAAGCTCTATCAATCCATCTATTCGATCTACAGCTATGCCACGGTCTCCTCGGCCATGGCGGCAAAATACCCCGAAAAGGTCCCCCATTTCCGTCAATTCCTCGCCCAGCTCTACGTCTTGCATTGCGCGCTGGACGATACCGTGACCCCCGATCCCGCGTGGACGGTCTCTCCCAACGCGCCCTACACGGTCGCCCAGCTTGTGGAGGAGAAGCTGCTCTTCCCCGCCGACATCGTGGCCTCCCCCGCAGGCGTGACCCTGCCCCAGACCGAGGTCGTCCTGCCCGACGAGAGCTTCCCCGAGCCTGTGGAAAAGCCCGTGAAGGATTACGTGGTGGTGGATGAGCCCACCGCGCCCGCCGTCGTCCCCAACCCGGGAAAAGCCCCCACGCCCGTGAAGGATCCCGGAAACCCACCCGCCGTG
>JAZSKO010000143.1:0-6241 GCA_045534875.1 Eubacteriales bacterium
GGGAGAGGACTTTTTTCCGAAAAAGTCCTCTCCCCTCCAAGGTCTTTCCCCCACTGTCATCATATACTAAAAAAGGAGGTGAGGAGATGAAGGAATATTTTGAGAGGTGTCTCGTGGCAGAGTATCGGCAGGAGAAGGGAGGCGCGAGCTGGGCGATCGAGGAGCGGGACGGGGAGGTATGCATTCTGTTTGAAAAGAGCAACGGAGCGGAGGACTGGGCAAACAATCTGCACTTTCACGCTGTCCCGTATCGTGGGATGCGACCGGTCTGGCAGTGTCACGCGGGCTTTTTGAAGGTGTGGAGAAGCGTGGAGGAGAAGGTCGCGGAGGCGCTCCGAGAGGCGATGGAGAGGGGGATGCCAAAGCGGATCACGGTGGTGGGGTACAGCCACGGAGCGGCGTTGGCGGTCTTGTGTCACGAATGGATCTGGTACCGCTATCCCGCCCATCGCGCGCATTTGTGGGGCTACGGCTTCGGTTGTCCGAGAGTGCTCTACGGTTGCCTGCCGCCACCCATCGCCCAAAGATGGGAGCGGTTCTTCGTTGTACGCAATCTGGACGATCTGGTCACGCATCTGCCGCCGCGCGTCATGGGCTATTGCCATGTGGGGAATCTGGTAGAGATCGGGGAGCGCGACCGCTATTCGTCGGTGGAGGCGCACCGCCCCGAGAGTTATCTGGCGGAATTGGAGAGGGCGCGACCGCAGATCGGCGAGGACGGAAGGCTGAAATCCGCCCCTTTTTGAAAAAAGACTTGACTTTTCGGGGGTTTTGTGGTAAAGTTAAGGTAAGAGGATCGCTCCCGAAGGGAGCGTCTCAAAACACAAGGAGACAAACATATGAAACGGACATCTTCTATTTTGACTGTTTTGGTGCTGCTTCTGGCGGCGCTTTTGGCGATCGCGTCCTGCACGCCGACCAACCAGGGAGGCGGAGCGACCCAGCCGCCCGTCACCACCGCACCCACCGAGCCTGCTGATCCCGACAACGGCGCAGAGCCGCAGATCGGCAAGACCACCATTGAGTTCTCGGTGCTCAGCGATGGCCCTGCTCTGATCACCTACGACCTCGACGGCAAGCGCATCAAGGAGGTCTTTGAGGACGGTAGCATGACCTATACCTACACCGAGGCAGGCGTTCTGAGTCGGATCACCCTGGAAATGGAAGGCGAGGAGATCGTTTTCGACTGCCGGTACGACGACAACGGCGTCCCCACCAAGGCAATCTGCACGGGCGAGGACGCGGAATTCATCGACGGTCTTGAGTTTGTGTTTACCTATGGCGAGAACGGCAAGCTGACCGCGATCGCTTACCAAGTGGACGGCGAGGAAATTTACAAGATCACCTATGGAGAAAACGGGCTGATCGAGCAGATCGCGATGTACGGCGGTATGGCGACCATGATGCCCACCTACAACGACGATGATTACATGAACAAGGCAAGCGTCAAGGTGCAGGATATGCTGCTCGGAGAGTATACCTATACCTATTCCGATGACAAGCAGCTGATCGAGATCCTGATCCATCGCCCCTCGGAGTCCTCCGCGGAGCTGGAGCTTGCGGAAAAGACTGTGATCACGCACACCGCCGACTCCCACAAGGCCGAGGCGTTCTCTCTCAATGAGGACGGGGAGATGGAAAAGGACTCGGAGTCTCTGTACGATCTCGATTGGAATGTTCGGGAGCGGAGCTACTATGAGAACGGCGTTGTCTGGAACAAGATGGTCTATTTCAAGGATACGAACGGCAACAAGGTGACCGAGCGCTATGAGATGAACGAGGACTCGGAGCTGGTGATTTGCGAAAAGAAGGTTGAGGGTCGGAACGAGGACGGAACGCCTGCTTGGACAGAATGGTGGGTGTCTACCGAGGACGGAGAGCTGTATCTGGAATGCAAGACCATCTATACCGATGGCGCTACCGAGAATCAGTATTATGATCCCGATGGCAATCTTCACAGCAAGTCGGTTGAGACAGAGGACGAGGACGGCAACATCATCGAGAAGGTCTATTATCCCAAGAGCGAGGGTAGCGAGTTTTATCTTGCGGTCGATAGTAAGTACAACGAGAATTACGAGCTTTTGGAGAGATACATCTACAACGAGGATGGAGCTATGGCCAGTAAGACCCTTCGCCGCGTTCGCGAGGAGGGTGGCTACTACCTCGATCACTACGAGCCGAACGAGGACGGCGAGATGGAACTGGTCTCCACCGAGGTCTATGATGAATTTGGCATGCCGATCCCCAATCAGGGCGGAAACGAGAATCCTCCCCAGAATCCCGGCGAGGAAAAGCCCGGTGAGGATTCGGAATCCATTCAGAACGGAGGAGCCAACACCGAGGACGGATGGGGCCCGATCCAGAAGTAAGAATACAGAAAGAAAAAAGGCAGAGGCGCTCCTTGGGAGTGCCTCTGCCGCGTCTTTTCAGACGGTGACGTTCCGCTGGAACTTCATGCGGGCGGAGGTCAGCTTTTGCTCCTCTGCCTTCTCCACGGGATACCAGCCTCTTTCCGACATCTCGCGGAAAAGCTGCTCCTGCATCCGATGCTCGTCCTGCAAGAGCGAGCATAAGCAGCTTCGAACGGCGGGCGTTGCGCTCTCGCAACAGAAGCCGTTGTAAACCGAGGTCATATACTTTTCCGAGGAGAGCAGATCGGCCATGCGTTGCTCGTCGGAGAAGGGTTGCGCTTGATTTGCGTTCATGAGGGGGTCTCCTTTCGTTACTTCAAGTGGGAAAACAGCTCGTCGTAGTGCCGCTGATGGCTCAGCGACATCTGCTCAAATTGATTTTTCAGAGTGGAGTCGGTGGTAAGGGACGCGCAATCGGCGTACTTCGACGCCAGCATCTCCTCGGCCGACAGCAAATCGGAGAGAGCCGAAAGCTCCTTGCAAGTGATCTGTGCCATAGGGTTCATCCTTTCCTTTCAGAGGGGGTTGTTTCGGGGACGCGTAACAGATCCTTCAGATCCTGCACCGTCTTTTCCTCATAGGCGCAAACGTCGCGCGCCAAGCGAAGCGAATCCTCGGAAACACCCGTGTTTTCGGATTCGCGGATCCAGCGGAGAAGCTCGATGGCGCCCATGTTGGTCCCTTCGATCATCATCTGGATCAGGTGCTCGGTGGTGGAATCCTTCATGGTGTTCATCAGGATCCCCCATTTCGCCCCCATTTTGGTCAGCGTTCCGGTGTCGCGGGGCTTGGCGTTCTCCTCGCCAAGGAGCTTGGCGGCGCGGGAGGCGAAGGCGGCGTAAACGCTGAGCTGGACGGTCAGGTCGCTTTTGAGCCTCTCGTTCTTCACGTGCGGCATCAGATCCATAATGGATTCCTCGGCCATCTTTACGTTGCGGTAGACCTCCTGCAAAAGGTCGGACGTCCGCTTTACAACAAC
Source organism: Eubacteriales bacterium (assembly GCA_045534875.1). Lineage (GTDB taxonomy): Bacteria > Bacillota > Clostridia > Oscillospirales > CAG-272 > UMGS1865. The sequence goes on from JAZSKO010000143.1 coordinate 3,391, forward strand.
TGTTCCTGCCATGGTTGCCTTTCCTTTCTTTTGGTTGTCGGTCTCTGTTCAGAGAGCCGTTTTCAGTGTTCCCGATCGTCGTGGTTTTATACGCTTTTTCGCGTTTTGAAGAGAGAAAAAAGACAAAGAAAAAATGAGAAATTTTCTGTAAAGACTTGACTTTATTGGGAATTCGTGATATACTTAGTCACGTATTCGAATAGATTCCGACTCTGCGAGGTCGATTTCCCCGTGCAGCCCCCGGTTTTCACTTGTTTCGGGTACAGAAAAATATAATGGAGGTACCCGAGATGAACACCGGTACTGTGAAGTGGTTCAATGCCGAAAAGGGCTACGGATTCATTTCCAATGACAATGGCGGCGACGATGTGTTCGTACACTTCTCCGCAATCCAGACCGAGGGATTCAAGACTCTCAACGAGGGTCAGAAGGTGACGTTTGATACCGAGCCCGATCCCAAGAACAGCGCAAAGCTGAGAGCGGTCAACGTAATTCCTGCGTAACTCGTAAGGAAGAAACAGAAGGAGCATCCCTCGGGAGGCTCCTTCTTTCTTGCTCTCTGCATTGACAAAGAGCGAAAAATATGCTATAATACCCTTGAAAAAACCAATGGAAAGAGGTGACACCGTGAAGCACGCGCAACTGGCCGATCTTTTGCGCCCAACCACACTCGACGAGATCGTGGGGCAGGAGCATCTGTTTGGAGAGAGAGGCGTGATCCGCCGTATGCTGGCAGGAGGACGCATCACCAATATGATCTTTTACGGGCCTCCCGGAACGGGAAAGACCACCGCGGCCTCGGTGATCGCCCGACAGTCGGGCATGGAGTTCCGCAGGCTCAACGCCACCTCGGCCTCGCTTTCGGACGTGAAGGCCATCATCAGCGAGACCTCCAATCTGTTCGGCTCGGGCGGTATTCTGCTCTATCTCGACGAGATCCAGTATTTCAACCGCAAGCAGCAGCAATCGCTCTTGGAATACATCGAGGACGGCAGGATCACCCTCATCGCCTCCACGGCCGACAACCCCTATTTCTTTATCTACAACGCTGTCCTGTCGCGTTGCTCGGTGTTTGAGTTCAAGGCGGTGGAGTCTGCCTCGATGGTGCCTGTCCTGACGCGCGCGCTGGACTATCTCAACCGCGAGACGGGACAACAAAAGTTCGCCACCGAGGAGCGGATGCGCGAGATCGGACAGCTTGCCTCGGGAGATGTGCGACACGCCATCGTCCTGTTTGAAAATGCCTACCATGCCGCCGACAGGGAGATCCTGCGCGAGCACGTGGAGAGCTTTCAGGTCACGGCGGGGGCGCTTTCCGAGGATCTGCATTACGATCTGCTCTCCTGCCTGCAAAAATCCATCCGAGGCTCCGATCCGGATGCCGCGGTGTTCTATCTGTCCAAGCTCTTGTCCTTGGGCGAATTGCTCGCGGTCTGCCGTCGCTTGCAGGTCATGGCCTCCGAGGATGTTGGTCTTGCCTATCCCATGGCGGCGGCTGTGGTGCGTTCCTGCTGTGAGTCGGCAAGGGAATTGGGGATGCCCGAGGCGCGCATTCCGCTCTCCCACGCCGCCCTCCTGCTCGCCACCGCGCCCAAATCCAATTCAGCGGAGATGGCGTCGCTGGCGGCGATGGAGGACGTCAACGCAGGACGGGGGATCTACATCCCCGAGCATCTGCAAAGCCCCCTGTTCAAGGGCTACCGCTACCCCCACGACTACCCCAACCATTACGTTGACCAACGCTATCTGCCTCTGGATCTGCCCGAGGGTACGCGCTACTACCATCCGGGCGAGAACAAGACCGAGCAGGCGGCGGCCGACTACTGGCGTCGGATTCGGGGAGAAAAGAAGGACTGAGAGGAGATACGGATATGCTGATTGCGGCGATCGTGCTTGGCGTGGTGGTTCTGATCCTGCTGGTGGGCTCGTTTATCGCCTACCGCATGACCTTTTACGCCACCCAAAAGAAGAAGGACATGAGCCGCTCCATTCCGCCCTATCCGCAGGTCGAGCCGTACCGCGTGCGCTTGGCTGAGATGCTCGAACGCATTGACACGCACCCCTATGAGACGGTCGAATTACGGACGAAGGACGGCAAGCGGCTCATGGGTCGGTACTATCACACCGCAGACGGCGCACCCTTGGATATAGGCTTTCACGGATACAAAAGCCATCCCAATCGCGATTTTTGCGGCGGACTTTACATCGGCTTGGAAAACCGACACAACGTGCTTCTGGTGGAGCAACGCTCTCACGTGGGAAGCGACGGCGTCACCATTCGCTTCGGGATCCGCGAGCGACAGGATTGCCTCGCTTGGATCGAGTACGCCCTCGATCGCTTTGGGAAGGACACCGAGATCCTGCTTTACGGCGTTTCCATGGGCGCGGCGACCGTGCTGATGGCCTGCGGCTTGTCTTTGCCCGAAAACGTCAAGGGTGTGATCGCGGATTGCCCCTATTCCTCGCCTCGGGATATCATTCGCAAGGTCTGTCAGCAGGATATGGGACTTCCCGCCGGACTTCTGATGCCGCTTGTGGACTTGGGCGCGCTTTTGTTCGGACATTTTCGGCTGGATCGGAGGATCACGGCGGCCAATGCGGTCAAGGGCGCAGGCTGTCCTATTCTCATCATCCACGGGGACGACGACCGTTTCGTTCCCCACACCATGAGCCAAGAGATCTATGCCGCCAACCCCGACCGCGTGCGCTACGCGCTCTTTCCTCGCGCCGGTCACGCTATGAGCTACATGGAGGATACCCCTCGCTACATCGCCGAGGTTGAACGTTTCATGCATGAGAATTGTGGGGTGAGGTAAGACCTTGGGGAGGGGGAGGACTTTTTCGGAAAAAA
>JAZSKO010000174.1:0-1767 GCA_045534875.1 Eubacteriales bacterium
GAACGCCAAGTCCAGGGCCGGGGAAGGGCTGACGGTAGGCCATCGCATGGGGAAGTCCCAGCGCGTCTCCAACCATCCGAACCTCGTCCTTATACAACAGCTTCACAGGCTCTACCAAGGCAAACTGCATGTCCTCGGGCAGACCTCCCACGTTGTGGTGCGCCTTCACGCCCTTGCTTTCCAGAATGTCGGGATAGATCGTTCCCTGTGCTAAGAAGGAGATGCCCTCCAGCTTGGAGGCCTCCTCGTCGAACACCTTGATAAACTCGCCGCCAATGATCTTTCTCTTTGTCTCAGGATCGGATACGCCTGCCAACAGATCAAGGAAGCGATCGGTGGCATCCACATAGATCAGGTTGGCGTCCAGCTCGCGTCCGAACACCTCGATCACCTGCTCGGATTCGCCCTTACGCATCAGACCGTGGTTGACGTGTACGCAAACGAGCTGCTTACCAACTGCCTTGATGAGGAGCGCGGCGACCACCGAGGAGTCCACACCGCCCGAAAGGGCAAGCAGAACCTTTTTGTCGCCGATCTGCTCACGCAGAGCCGCTACCTGCTCGTTGATGAATGCTTCTGCCAGCTCCTTGGTCGTGATGCGGAGCATATTATCGGGTCTCTTGTTGCAATCCATAGTTTGTGTTCCTCCTGTTTTGGTCAGATCAGTTGGTGTAATTGTCGAAATATCCCTGAACCAAGACCACGGGCGTACCCTTGTCACCCGAGCCGCTGGTAAGGTCACAGAGAGAGCCGATCAGATCGGTGAGCTGACGCGGGGTGGTGCCCTGCGAGGCCATGTTGCCAACCAGACTTCCGCTCTTTGCGCGGATGCTTGCCGAGATCGCCTCGCGCAGAGCCTCTCCGCTCAGATCCTTATAGTCGTTATCTGCCAGATATTTCAGCTTCAACTCGTTGGGCGTGCCGATGAGTCCGTCGGTGAAGGCGGGGGAGACCACCGGGTCAGCCAGCTCCCAGATCTTGCCCTTGGGATCCTTAAACGCGCCATCTCCGTATACCATGACCTCCACGTGCTTACCCGTGGCCTTGAGGATTTTCTCCTGAATATCCAGAACCAGAGGACGGCACTCACGGGGGAAGAGCTTGATCTGATCCTCGGTGGACTTGTTCGAGCCGAGCAGACCGTACATCTCGTTAAAGCCGCTTCCGTCAATGGGCGCGGTCATCAGATCATCCAGACTGCAAACCACCTTTGCTCCGGCGGCAAGCAGGATGCGCTTGGTACGCGCGCGAGTATGAATATCGCAGTTGATGATGTGATCGGCGTAGGGCAGGATCGCCTTTGCCTGATTAGCAAAAATGATCTCGACCTCCGCCCCGCAGGCACGGATCAGCTCCCCGTAGTATTCCACGTAGTCCACGCCGGTGAACTCATGCTTGTTCTCACCGAACAGCTCGCGGTAGCGCTCCAAGGACAGCACGTCGCTGTAAGGATTCACGCCGGAGGCATCGATCTTGTCCATGCTCACCAATTCATTTCCGACCTCATCGGAGGGATAGCTGAGCATCAAAACGATCTTTTTCGCGCCCATGGCGATCCCGCGAAGGCAAATGGCAAAGCGGTTACGGGAAAGGATGGGGAAGATCACACCAACGGTTCCTCCGCCCAGCTTCGCCTTGACGTCGGCGGCAATGGCGTCAACCGATACGTAGTTTCCCTGCGCGCGAGCCACGATGGACTCGGTGATGGCGATCACGTCGCGGTCACGAAGCTCAAAGCCCTCGCAGGCGGCGGCGTCCAACACGCTG
>JAZSKO010000117.1:0-6273 GCA_045534875.1 Eubacteriales bacterium
TCATAGGGCGAAGCCCTGCTTCATTCTTCATGCACCGCAGGTGCGCTTCATTTCCAAACAAAAGCGCACTGCTCTCGCAGTGCTCTTTTGTTTGAGACATGTTGACAAAAAAGATGCCTACCAATCAAGCTGCAAATAATACGGCTGATCGACTCCGTTTTCAAGACTATCACAATAAATGTAGCGAACGGAGTTTGTTGTTTCGCTATAGGCAAAAATGAGATATTGATAATTATTCGTTGCTTTTTGGAACGGCTCATCCCCACGGTATAAAATCAAGCAAGTATATTCACCTTTTTCAATTTCAACAAATTTGTAGCCATAAGTTTTGTCCGCGATCGCTTTTTCAAATACTCCCTTTACGCGCTGTACTTCCTCACCAAACTTGTCAGCCTCTAATGGCCACTCGGCATAAATGTCATACGTATAATCCATGCCGTAGAAGAATCGATAATAATACTTTGCATCCAAATAAATAGCTTCCCATTCACCGTCTTCATTTTTTACATTTTCAAAATAATGCGGCCACATGGGGAAAACCTCATTGAAAACCTTATTTCTGGTGGCAAGGCAATCGGGATCAAAATCTCTGTAATTACGAAAATCGGTTGTTTCAGAACGTGTAACAATTCCATATGGCATGACAAGGCTAAAAGGGATAGCAACGACACACAGGCACAGAATGATCCGTTTGGCGGTCCTTTTTATGTTGGGTTTGAACTTTGTAATAACGAGAATGGAAATAGACGGTATTAACGTCAAAAGTGTTAAAATGACATTAGCTATGTTGATTTTGGGATAGGCATACGTTGTTATATCATTGATAATGCCACCAATAACTAAAACGAATGGCAACCATACAATGAGAAAAATCACAGAGCTTTTTATAATTCTTTTGGCATTGCGTTTTGGCAGTTCTACAGGCAATTCAAGTTTTGTTTTACTTTGCAATAAAATCTCTGAAAGTTCCTCAACAGAATAAACTTTTTGTGCTTCTACGCGAGAAAGAGCTTTTAATCGTTCATGATATTCGTCTGCTTGGTTTTGTGTTCTTTGCTTGACATTTTCTATTATAGCGATGCTTGTTTGTGAATCTAATAAAATGTTACGTATTTCGTCAATGGAAAAACCGTATTTTCGAAGAGTAGCGATGTTTTGAAGGGCGGCAATATCACTTTGAGAGAACTCAAAAGATCGGCGTCCTAAATAATTCTCTGTAAACTCCGGCGCGATCAGTTGCTCGTCGATATATACTCGAATCGTGCGAGTAGTTAGTCCGGTCAGTTCACTTACAGCTTTTATTTTCACAATTATCACCTCCATCGCTATCATTTTACATTGTTACATAGGGTAATTGTCAAGTGTTTTTGAAAATTTTATTATAATTTTCTAAAAGGCGTGCGTTCGTACCGTCAACTCACGCGCGAAGCGCACATCCCTGCCATAGACCACCTCCTGCTCGCAGGGCGCATCCCGTTCCGCGCAAGCGGAACACATCGTTCCAAAACAAAAAGCACTTCTTACGAAGTGCTTTTTGTTTTGGAGCTGGTAATCAGAATCGAACTGATGACCTCGTCATTACCAATGACGTGCTCTACCGACTGAGCCATACCAGCATTGTCTGCCGACTTTGATATTATATCAAAGATTCGCTTATTTGTCAATAGGTTTTTCAAAAATAAATTTATTTTTTTGGAAAAAGTCGAAAGGGGACGAAAAGGGAATCGGATGCCGCCGCATCCCATGGGCGATGCGGCGGCGTTTTCGATTATTGGATGCGAAGCCAAGCGCCAATGCGTGCGTCCTCGGTCCAAGGCTTGCCTGCCGAGGCGTAGTCGATCAGACGGATGGTGTCGCCGTTTTCCAGCTCTACCGAGCGGCAGAGCTTGTGCTCGGGGATCTCGGGGCAGTGGGCAAAGGTCTCGCCCACCGTGCCGTCCTCGGTAACCTTGACCTTCCAAACCGCCGCGGGATCGGTGATCCGCTTGTCGGCGGCCAATACGATCGGGCCTCTTTGGTAGGCCGCGAAGGCATCCGCGTTCTCAGCTCCCACGGGAGGCAACACGCGGCGAATGGGCATGGCAAGCGACAGGGAAAGGGCGTCGCCCTCCTTCCATTCGCGCTCCAAGGTCGCGTATCCTGCCGCGACGGTTCTCTCCTCGCCATCCACCGTCAGGCGTGCGTCTTGACACCAAGCAGGGATGCGAAGCGAAAGAGCGAAGGATTCGGGCGAGGAAAGAGACAGTTGAATGCGAACATTCCCGTCATAGGGGTAGGCGGTATCGGTGGTGATCGTCAGCTCTTGACCGTCGGGTGTCTTGGTGGTCATGCTACCCGATTCATAGTAGTTGAGGACGAGACCGTTTTGGCTACGCAGAAGCGCCATCTGCGGGATCACACCCGTACCCGCGCCGCCAATGCAGGCGCAACAGCCGTAGAAGGTGCCGTCGGGGAAGATGCCGTAGCCGCCGACCTGTCTGCCGCGACGGTTGTCCACAAGGGGGCTGTAACTATCGAAGGGAAGCACCTGCGGTACGTCCTTCTGCTTGTGATTGCTGAACGGAACGCGATGGGTGTTGAAGGAGCCAACGTAGGCGTTGTAGTAGGATTGCTCAATGCGGTCGGCGTAGGCGGGATCGCCCGAAAGCTGCAAAAGTGCCAAGGCAAACTTCATCCACGTCACCGTCACACAGGTCTCTTGGATCACGCCCTGATAGTCGGTCTGCGTCTGACGGAGCGAGGAGTGGTCGAACAGCTCATGCGTGCATCCACTGCACCCGATGATGCTCAATTCCCCATTCAGGATCCGACGGCCGAAGTTGAGAACGGCGGTCTTGTACTTCTCGATCCCCGTGATGCAGTAGTATTGCAAAAGTCCCTCGAAGCAGGACATCATCTCATAGGCCTTCACGACGGGATACTCATGAGGCGCGACCTCATCGGCGTATGCCAATTCGATCAGGTTGGCCGATTGAATGAAGCCCGTGGAGAGGATGTACTCGGCGAAATCCAAGTACCGTTTCTCGGCGGTCAGACGGTAGAGGCGCACCATCGGTTCCAGTATCGAGCAGGAGTTCATGCCCTCCCAGTGCTTGGAGCAGGTGCGGATATCCAGCTTGCCCTCGCCAACGTGATCGAGGATATAGTCGGCCTGACGGCACATGGAGGCGATCATCTCACGGTTGAGAGCCTCGTCGTTGCAGATCTCCATGAAATACATCATGCCGAGCATGACGTATTTGCGACCCCAAAGATCCCATTGCGTAAACTCATCGTCGAGGGAATAGCCGCTGATGCGTCCCAGCTCGTCCTCGGCGGTGAGGATATCGCGGACCGTGCCTTCCAGAATGTCGTACATTCCCTTATCCTTGGTGTATTTGACCACCATGGAGGCGCCGCGCATCATCTTGCCCCAAAATTCGCTGCGCCAGCTGATCCAGATGTTTCCCGAGCCGTCGGCGTGGTTGCGAAAAACGTTCACGAATTTTTGCCAAAGTCCCACCTCGCAGATCTGATTGCGCTCCACAAAGCGTACCGATTCCGCAAGAGAGCCCTCAAGTTTCATCCGAATGTCGGCATCGGGGAGAAGGGTGCGAGCAGTGTCAAGCTCTTTGATCAAGTAGGTTACCATGTTGCATGATCCTTTCCTTAAAATGCGTGAAGCGAGGCGCTCTGCCTGCTTTCCTGTCTCTATTGTATCACACAACACGCGGTTTGTCCATTGCAGGAAGCATCCGAATCGTGCATTTTCGCTCCTTTTTTCCGAAAAATGACTTGACAGGAGCGACAGGGAGGGATATAATGAAACCAGCGAAGAAAAACCGAATGGGAGGGAAGAGATATGAAGCGGAACGCATTGCCGATCCTGTTTACCAAGGGAGTCACGGGAAGGGCCTCCTTTATCACCCCCTCCATCTTTCATCTGTTGCCAAGTCCCGCCTTTTTGCACTACCATGACGTGTTGGAGCTGGGTGTCTGCTTGGACGGCTCGGGCAGATACTTATCCGAGGCAGGGGAGATTCCCTTTTCCAAAGGAGACGTGCAGGTGATCCCGCCCTACCATCCCCACTACGACATTGCCGATCGGGACGGTTCTCTGTGGACGTTCTTGGACGTAGACCTGCCGCGGATCGGCTCGGCACACATCTCGGTCGATCCCGCGTTCTGCATGACGCTCTCCAAGCGGATCTCGAAAAAGGGGCTCTACCGTCAAGGCGAGGATCCCGAGGTCACCGAGACGGTTTGCAGGATCGCCACCCTTTCGCAGGAGGGAGACGGGCATCGCGACGCACAGGATCAGATCGCGGCGCTCTTGATCTCCTTGATGATCGAGCTTGCCAAGCCCGAGACCGACGAGGGGGGTGGCTTTCATCCGCCAAAGCGAACCGAAAGCATCCTGCCCGCCATTCATCTGGCATCCCAAGCGATCGAGAGGGGAGAGCATCTCACCCCTGCCGATTTGGCGGCGGCCTGCTTCATGAGCGAATCCTATTTTCGAAAGCTCTTTTCCTCGGTCATGGGAGAGCCACCCAAGAGCTATCTTGTCCGCTTGCAGATCCAACGGGCGGCGGCTCTGCTGGTCACCACCTCGCTTTCGATCTCCGAGATCGCCGCGCGCGCGGGCTTTGAGGATGAGTCCACCCTCTACCGTCGCTTCGTGCGCGCCTACGGACAAGCCCCCTCGGTCTATCGGCAGAGTGTCGGGCAGACTGTACCCATCAGAATGGTAGGCATTCAATGAACATCCCTACAAGAAAAATTCAATCATCGAAAATCGAAAGGCATTTTTTAATCTTTAAACTCAACACCTTCCTCGAAAAACAGCTCAAACAGAGACACCATCAAGGAAGGATGGTGTCTCTGTTTGAGGTTCTTGGTAGAGGGAGGCTTGGAGGGAGACCCATTCTTTCCTTTTGCTGTGTCAGGATAGCATCCCAATCGGGGGATGAATCAAAAAAGTTTCGCTCACATTCCCTGATTATTGGGAGCGGCACCTTGCCGCGAAGGGGTCTCCCTCCAAGGTCTTTTTTTTATAAAAAATTGGAAGGAGGTGTTGACAAGAGAGAAAAAATATGCTATACTGTATGGCAGAAACGCAGAGAAAAAGAGGAGTAGATCCTTCGGAACGCAGAGAGAAGGGGCGGTTGGTGCAAGCCCTTGGGGAGGATGGATCGAAGTGGCTTTTGAGCGGTGCGGGGGAACGCCTTGGCAAGTAACTCGCAACGGATTCCACCGTTATCGGATTGAGTGTGCGGTCGATGACCGCAAAATCAGGTGGTACCACGTGCTTCGCGTCCTGATGGACGGGGGCTTTTTCTTTTGCAAAAAAACGCGGAAAGCGAACAAGGAGATTTCTATGGATCAGCGTAACGAGCTTCCCAAAATTTACCGTCCGGCCGACTTTGAGGATCGGATCTATCAAGCATGGTGCGACAAGGGATACTTCACTCCCGACGTCACAAACGACGCCGAGCATTTCTCGGTGGTCATTCCGCCTCCCAATGTGACGGGACAGCTTCACATGGGTCACGCCCTCGACGAGACCCTGCAAGACATTTTAGTGCGTTATAAGCGTATGCAGGGCTTTAACACCCTGTGGGTTCCGGGAACCGACCACGCAGGTATCGCCACCCAGATCAAGGTGGAGGAGCGTCTGCGCGTGGAGGAGGGACTGACCCGCTACGATCTCGGAAGAGAGAAGTTCCTTGAGAGAGTATGGCAATGGAAGGACAAATACGAGGCAAGAATCACGGGACAGCTCAAAAAGCTGGGCGCGTCCTGCGACTGGACCCGTCAGCGCTTTACCTTCGACGAGGGCTGCTCGCGCGCGGTGCGTGAGGTGTTCGTCAACCTCTACGAAAAGGGACTCATCTATCGCGGAAACCGCATCATCAACTGGTGTCCCAACTGTATCACGGCGCTCTCCGATGCCGAGGTCGAGTACTCCGAGCAGGGAGGCTTCTTCTGGCACATCCGCTATCCCATCAAGGGAGAGGAGGGGGCGTACGTGGAGGTGGCCACCACCCGTCCCGAGACCATGTTCGGTGACACCGCCGTGGCCGTCAACCCCAACGATGAAAAGACCAAGCACCTCATTGGCAAGACCCTGATCCTTCCCATGGTGGGCAGAGAGATCCCCGTGATCGCAGACGATTACGTGGAGATCGGATTCGGAACGGGATGCGTGAAGATCACCCCCGCTCACGACCCCAACGACTTCTTGGTGGGACAAAGAAAGTCGGATCGTAGCCATGTCGTTCTGTGGGCGAAGGA
>JAZSKO010000027.1:0-4033 GCA_045534875.1 Eubacteriales bacterium
CATCCCGATCACCTGCTTGGGCGCGTAGTCACGGGGAAGATCGTTGCCCGGGCCGTGGTAGAGAAGATCTCCCAACAGGAGCACGCGGTCGGGCGAATGCGCGGCGATCGCCTCCATGAGGCGTTGGCAGTAGTAGGCAGAACCGTGAATGTCGGACGCGATCAGATATTTCATACAAAACCTCTTTTCGGATAAAACAACTTCAACAATTTCATTATACATCCGAATACAAAATTTGTCAAGAAAAAACCGCTTTTCTTTTGCATACCTATTGACATTTTGCCCGTATTTGTGTATAATGGTATACAGAAATACAAAAGGAGGGCTTTCCTATGCTGGAAGTGTCTCAGAAGACCAATTTGTTGGAGCAAAAAACCTATAAATACTCCTTGCAGGACGTGGAGGATCCCAATCTGTATCGGGATGTGTACCCGTACAGCGAGGTGCCTCGCATCGCCTTTAACCATCGCCGCGTGCCGATGGGAATGCCGGAGGATATCTGGATCACCGATACCTCCTTCCGCGACGGACAGCAATCGGTAGAGCCGTACAGCGTCAAGCAGATCGTGGATCTGTTCGGCATGATGTCGCGCTTGGGCGGTCCTTACGGCATCATTCGGCAGACCGAGTTCTTCGTGTATAGCAAGAAGGACAGGGAAGCGGTTGCGAAATGTCAGGAGCTGGGCTTGCGTTTTCCAGAGATCACCACGTGGATCCGCGCCAGCCGCGAGGACTTCAAGCTGGTGCGCGATCTAGGAATCCGTGAGACGGGTATCCTTGTTTCGTGCAGTGACTACCACATCTTCAAGAAGATGAAGATGAACAGACGCGAATGCATGAACCACTATCTTGCCACCGTGGCGGATGCCTTTGAGGCAGGAGTCATGCCGCGTTGCCACTTGAAGGATATCACCAGAGCCGACTTTTACGGCTTTGTCGTTCCCTTTGTCAACGAGCTGATGAAAATGTCGGCAGACGCGAAGATCCCCGTCCGTATCCGCGCCTGCGATACCATGGGCTACGGCGTCCCCTATTCCGAGGTGGCGCTTCCCAGAAGCGTGCCCGGGATCATCTACGGCTTACAGCACTATTCCGACGTTCCCAGCGAGATGCTGGAATGGCACGGACACAACGATTTCTACAAGGCCGTCACCAACGCTACCACCGCATGGCTCTACGGCGCGTGCGCCGTGAACTGCTCCTTGCTTGGAATCGGAGAGAGAACGGGTAACATTCCCTTGGAGGCCATGATCATGGAGTACGCCTCCCTGCGCGGCTCTCTGGACGGCATGGATCCCACCGTGATCACCGAGATCGCAGACTACTTCCAAAGAGAGATGGGCTACACCATTCCGCCCATGACCCCCTTTGTCGGTCGGAGCTTCAATGTCACCAGAGCCGGCATCCATGCCGACGGATTGTTGAAGGACGAGGAGATCTACAACATCTTCGATACGCGCAGGATCTTGAACCGTCCCGCATCGGTCATGCTTGGTAAGGCGTCGGGACTGGCAGGCATCGCCTACTGGATCAACGAGAACTACCGTCTCGCCGAGGGCGAGCGCGTGGAAAAGAGAGATCCCTTGGTGGTCGCCTTGAAGGAATGGATCGACAAGGAATATGAGGACGGCAGACAAACCACGCTTGCCGTTCATGAGGTTGAGGAAAAGATCGAGGAGCTGTCCGCAGGACGCTTCCGCAGACTGTAAGAGGGGAAGGTAAACGATATGTTGGAGCATCGCACTCTGTCCTTGGCAGAGCAGGTTTTTGAGCGGTTGGAGGGAGAGATCCTGTCGGGAAAATACCAACGGGGCGAATTCCTCACGGAAATGAAGCTGGTCAGCGACTTGGGCGTGAGCCGCACGCCGGTTCGCGAGGCCTTGCACCGCTTGGAGCAGGAGCACTTGGTGGAGATCTCGCCAAAGGGAATTTTGGTTGTCGGCGTAACGCAAAAGGATCTGGAGGATATTTTTGCCATCCGCCTTCGCATTGAGGGCTTAGCCTCTCGGGAGGCGGCTCTGCGGATCACCGACGAGGAGCTGGCAGAGCTGCTCGAAACGGTGGAATTGCAGGAGTTTTATGTACCGCGTAAGGATGCGGATCACATCAAGGGAATGGACAGCAAGTTTCATCAGCTTCTCTATCGGTTCAGCGGAAGCGCGGTTCTGAACGATACGCTCCTGCCGCTTCATAAGAAGGTGCAGAAATTCCGTCTTGTGGCGGTGGAGAATGCCGATCGCGCCACGCTTTCGGCCAAGGAGCATCGCGCGATCTATGAGGCCCTTGCGGCGCACGATCCCGATCTTGCCGAGAAGACCACGCACGAGCACATTGCAAACGCGGCGGCTCACATCAAGATCGAGCTTTGAATCCAATCAAGAACACAAAACGAAAACAAAAAGGGGATACCAAAATGGGACTTACCATTGCACAAAAGATCATAAAAGCGCACCTGATCAGCGGAGAGATGAAGGTGGGAAGCGAGATCGCGCTCCGCATCGACCAAACTCTCACGCAGGATGCCACGGGAACGATGGCCTATCTGGAATTCGAGGCGATGGGCGTTGACCGCGTCCGCACCGAGCGAAGCGTGGCCTATATCGACCACAACACCCTGCAATCCGGCTTTGAGAATGCCGATGACCACCGCTACATCCAATCGGTCGCGAAGAAGCACGGCATCTATTTTTCCAGACCCGGAAACGGCATCTGCCATCAGGTGCATCTGGAGCGCTTCGGCATTCCGGGAAAGACGCTGATCGGCTCGGATAGCCACACGCCCACGGGAGGAGGCATCGGTATGCTGGCCTTCGGAGCAGGCGGTCTTGACGTTGCCGTTGCCATGGGGGGCGGCGCGTATTACATCACCATGCCCAAAATGATCCGTGTCAACCTCACGGGCAAGCTGCGTCCCTTCGTCACGGCAAAGGACGTGAGCTTGGAGATCCTTCGCATCCTGTCGGTAAAGGGCGGCGTCGGCTCGATCATTGAGTGGGGCGGCGAGGGCGTTGCCACGCTTTCCGTCCCCGAGCGCGCAACCATTACCAACATGGGAACCGAGCTGGGCGCAACCACCTCGATCTTCCCCTCGGATGAGGTCACCCGCGCCTTCTTGAAGGCAGAGGGCAGAGAGGGCGACTACACGCCTCTGGCCTCCGATTCCGACGCCGTTTACGATCGTGAGATCGACATTGATCTTTCCACCTTGAAGCCTTTGATCGCTTGTCCGCATATGCCCGACAACGTCGTCACGGTCGAGAGCTTGAAGGGAACGCGCGTGGATCAGGTCTGCATCGGCTCCTGCACCAACTCGTCCCTGATGGATCTGTTGAAGGTCGCGGCTCTCTTGAAGGGAAAGACCGTTGATCCTCGCGTCAGCCTCTCTATCTCGCCCGGCTCGCGTCAGGTGCTCACCATGCTGGCAGACAGCGGAGCGCTTTCGGATATTCTGGCATCCGGCGCGAGAGTGCTGGAATGCGCGTGCGGACCTTGCATCGGCATGGGCTTCTCACCCAACTCCGCAGGCGTGAGCCTCCGTACCTTCAACCGCAACTTTGAGGGAAGAAGCGGAACCAAGGACGCAAAGGTCTACCTCGTTTCTCCCGAGACCGCCGTTGCCGCCGCTCTCACGGGTGAGATCACCGATCCCATCCTGCTCGGAGAGATGCCCGCCATTTCGATGCCCGAGCAGTTCCGCATCGACGACAGCGCCGTCCTCACCCCTGCCACCCCCGAGGAGGCAAAGGATCTGGAGGTGCTTCGCGGTCCGAACATCAAGAAGTTCCCGGACAGCCGTCCGCAGGAGGACACCCTGTCGGCCGAGCTGGTCTTGAAGGTGGGCGATAACATCACCACCGACCACATCATGCCCGCAGGCGCGAAGATCCTGCCGTACCGCTCCAACATCCCCTACCTGTCCCGCTTCTGCTTCGCCGTTTGCGACGAGACCTTTGCCGAGAGAGCCAAGGCCGCAGGCGAGAGCATCGTGGTGGGCGGCGCGAATTACGGACAGGGCTCGTCCCGTGAGAAGTCG
>JAZSKO010000259.1:0-6455 GCA_045534875.1 Eubacteriales bacterium
CTTTTTCATAGATAAATCCTCCAAATATACTTTTTAGTTTCGACTGGCAGGTCTTTTCTATTATAGCATATTTGGAGGATTTCTTCTCACCGGTTAACCTCTTTTGAACCCCGCCACTATGGCGGGGTTTTCGTGATACAATAAGCAAGAGCGCGCCTGTCATCTGACAGGCGCGCTCTTGCTTATTTTGTTATCAGGGATCGTTCTTTTTTTCGACCGTGACGCGGTTTTCGTTGAAATGGACGTAAACCAACAGGTCATGATCCATGCGAAGAAGGATCGACCACAGGGAAATGTTGTCGAGGACGATGTCCCCCTCCACGGCTTGGCAGGCGTAAATCGGGTTGGTGCCGTTTCGCGCGGGAGCCAACAGATCGATCCCCTCCCCCTCTCGGAGCGTGCGCTCGGTCAGGGACAGGGTGTAGGTCTTGCCGTTCGCTACCCACGTGCAGGTGCTTTCATCCTTCCATTCCACGTCGTAGCCGAGAGCCTCGACCACCTTCACAAGCGGTAGTCTCGCGCCCCCGTTCTCGGTGATGGAGACGTGCTCGGTGCGTACCCGTTTCCCATTGACGTAGAGCTTTACCGTCTCGCTGTTTCGGATGGAAAGCCCCACGATCAAGCCGATCAGCGCCACCGCCACAAGCGCGATGGCAACGATCAAAAGGATCTTCTGTTTCTTACTTATGTTCTTCATTCTTCCTCTCCTCGAAGTCCCACCACGCTATCCACCGGCATGGAGAAGGCAATCCCCTGCCCGGGGGTTTTGAGTCCTACGCTTTTGTAGAGCGCGTGGAGGATGTCGTCCTTCTGCTCCTTGGGAGCCAGTATCATGACCATCTCCTTTTCGGGCTGTACCGTGATCTTAAAGAAGCGCTCGGCCTCGGGATCGGCGGTGCCTCTCGCCAGAAGAACGGTTCCTCCCGACGCGCCAACCTCCTTGGCCGCGTCCATCACCGCCTCGGAAAAGCCCGCGTTCACGATGCAAACGATCATTTCATGCGTGTATTCCATTGTTATCTCTCCTTCCCCATTCTTCGGTTGTTGCTCAAAAATTGGTAGATCGCCACGCCTGCCACGCTCGATAGCGGGACGGTGTAGGCAATGCCTTTCCCGTTTCGCACGGTCCAAAATTTTTCCTCTAAGATCTTCAAGATCTCGCTCGCGCGATCCTCTCTTATGATGCTGAACAGCACCCGTTTCTCATTTTCCTCCAAGCCGAGGTAGTGCAGCATCTCCGAGCCTGCCGTTCCGCGGGCGCTGAGCTGCATTTGCAGGTTGACCTCATAGGAGTGAAGCAGGTCGATATAGAAATCCGCTTTGTTTTTGTCCACCACCGTGACCAGCAGCTTGAGCTTCTTGGGGGCTTGGGCATGCTGTGCGGCGCGCGGCTTTTTCTTGCGTTGCTCGTCCATGTTTCTCCTCCTTTACAGAAAATCAATGATCTGCTCGTCGTCGGCATCGAGGATGCGCTTCATGGCGATCTCCTCGCGTACCCGCGCGGCAACAATGGCGCGGAATCCGAGAAGCTGAATGGTGATCAGCGGCGTCATGGCCACCATGGCCACGATCCCGAAGGCATCCGCCATCACCGAATCCACGCCCTGCACCGCCACGCACGCGCCGATGGCAAAGGGGAGGATAAAGCTGGATGTAAGCGGTCCGCTGGCAACGCCTCCCGAGTCGAAGGCGATGGCCGTGTAGAGCTTCGGCACGAAGAACGACAGCCCCAGCGAGAGGAAATAGCCCGGGATCAGATAGTACAGGATGCTGAAATCCAACAAGATCCGCAGCATGGAAAGTCCCAAGGAAAGCCCCACGCCGATCGAGAGCGCCAGCATCATGGAACGCTTGCTGACCGTTCCGTTGGTCACTCCTTCCACCTGCTGATTCAATACGTGCACCGCAGGCTCTGCCAAGACCACCACAAGTCCCAGAATAAATCCGATGGGGATGAGCAACTTAGGCTCAACGCCTGCCAGATCCTGTCCCATCTTGTAGCCGATCGGCATGAATCCGATGGACACCGAGGACAGAAACAGCACCAATCCCAAAAAGGTATAGAGGATGCCCACGCCGATCTGAATGAGCTTGCGGCGAGGCAGATGCAAAAACAGGGCTTGGATCACGAAGAAGAAGGCCACCACAAGTCCCAGTGCCAAGGCCACCTCTCCGATCACGTCGAGGATCGTGTGTCCCAGCGCGCCGAGATCCATATTGACAAAGGCGTTCGGGATCTCATAGGGAACATCTCCCTTGACACCGATGCCCAGAGCCATCACGGCAAGGATCGGTCCGATGGAGCACATCGCCACCATACCAAAGCTGTTCTCGCCCGCGCGCTTTCCGCCGAGCGTGTTGGCCACACCAACGCCGAGAGCCATCAGGAAGGGGACGGTGATGGGTCCCGTGGTCACGCCTCCCGAATCAAAGGCGAGAGGAAGGAAGCTCTGGTTGCCGTTGATGACCACCAAAGAGGTCAGGGCAAACAGGAGCATATAGAAGAACATCAACAAGGAGGACAGGCTCTTTTTGAACAGGACGCGCAGGATGGACAACACCAAAAAGACACCCACACCAACGCCGACCGTCACGATCAGAACCGTTCCGTTGAGAAGCCCCTCCACCTGCTCGGCCAAGACCGACAGGTCGGGCTCGGCGACCGTGATCAGAAGCCCCATCGCGAAGCAGACCGACAGCAACAGCGAGATGCGTCGGCTCTTGGAAAGTCCCGCTCCCACCTGCTCGCCCATTGGCGTCATGGCGATGTCAGCTCCCAGATTGAAGAGTCCCATTCCCAGAATCAGCACCAGAGCCGACACCAAGAACACGACCGTCTCGGTCGTGGAAAAGTTGACCAAGGGTGTCAGGTTCAGAAGCAAGACGATCAACGTTACCGGCAGAACCGAGATCAGGGATTCCTTCAGCTTGGAGAAAAATGCGTGTAACAAGATCGAATACCGTTTTCCTTTCGTAACTATTTTCGATCAGGGAGCGATGCGACGCGCGGTGACGCGCAAGGGACTCCCCTCTGAAAATGCCTCCAACACCTCGTCCACCTCTCTCGGCGTTTCCACCGTAAAGAGAAAATGACGGTTGGGGAGACGGTGCCTTACCAGCTCCTCGCCGCGATCGGACATGGAGGTGGGGAGGCTATTGAAGATGACGTTGCGGTGCTTCCACTCGCGTATCACGGGGAATCGCACGCCGCGCCGATCGGTGATCGTGACATCTCCCGTGGCGCAGGCCTTGCAATCCGCCACCTCACGGATGACGCATTTTTCAAGCGTCATCAGGGGAATGCGACCGTAAACGATCGCGGCGGTGTTCCCTCCGAGGTCGCGCATCTGCGGCAGGGTCAATTCGGGCGAGAGGATCATCTCGTCCAGACCCAGCTCCTCGCCAAGAGCCACGCTCTCCCGATTGGTCAGGTTCCAGCGCAGGTCGCCAACCGGCGTCAGCCCGACCTCCTTCACCCACGCAAGGTGTCCGAGATTTCCGACCAGCGCATAGATCGCCCCCTGCTCCTTGGCGCGACGGAGGGCATTTTTGATTTCCTCGGCGTCGCCATCAAAGACCACGGGTGGCACGACCACGCCGTTTGCCGCCTCATGGTAGGAAAAGAGAGGCAGATAGCGGCGTTCAAAGGTTGCCTTGGCGGTCTCGGTGATCTGCTCGGCTCGCAAAAAGCGCGCCGACAGACGGTTCTTTCGTTTTTCGCTCGGCGTTCGCGTCGCGGTGGGTGTATAGGCGCGTTCGATTGGCTCGTTGGTCGTTTCCAAGGCCTCGATCGCCGCTCGACGCAGGGCGTTGAGAGAGGATACCGGAAGCATCACCTGTCCCTCGACACGTGCGGCGCGGGTTTGCACCTCGTAGGGCGTTCCACCCATACGGCAGAGACTTCGCAACACGCTTTCCTCGTCCATGGGAGCGGTTCGCGCCGCCTGTGGAACGTCTCCCGTGACCGTGACCTCTCTCTTTCCGTCCGAGAGTGTCAGGCGGATCGGTCGTCCCTCGATCATTTCGGCGTCCAGACGAAGCGGGATCCGTTTCGTCAGCCCCGCGAAGGGCTCGACCTCTCGGGAGCTTTGCTTGTCGCGCTCACGGCGCACGCCCAGCATGGCATGACCGATGCGCTCGGTAAAATAGCCGTCGGTAAAGCCGTCCCTCGAAAAGGCCTCCGCCATTTGGCGAAGCTCCTGCTCCGTGGCGGCTCTGTGTTCGTCCAATAGTCTCCGCCAGATGCGCGCGGTGTGATAGACGTACTCGGGGGACTTCATTCTTCCCTCGATCTTCAATGACGCCACGCCCAACTCGATCAGGGCGGGAACATGGGCGGCCAAGGAAAGATCCTTCAACGACAGAGGGTAGCGATCCCCCTTTCCAAAGGGCAAGCGACAGGGCTGGGCGCACTCGCCTCGGTTGCCGCTCCTGCCTCCCACCAGTGAGGAAAACAGGCATTGTCCCGAATGGCTCACGCAGAGCGCCCCGTGAACGAACAGCTCGGTCTCGATCGGGGACTGCTCCAAAAGCAGACGCAGATCCCTCTCGGAGATCTCTCTTGCCGCCACCATGCGGGAAAAGCCGAGACGTTGCATCTCGGCCCCCATTTGACTATTGTGTCCCGACATCTGCGTGCTGGCGTGCAGCTCCATGGTGGGCATTGCCCTGTGAATAGCGGCGGCCAGACCGAGGTCGGCCACGATCAAGGCGTCCACACCACAAAGAGCGGCATCCCTTGCCGCCTCGATGGCGACGGGAAGCTCACGGTCGGTGACCAGTGTATTGAGCGTCAGGTAGACCTTGACGCCGTGGGCATGGGCGAGACGAACCCCTCGCCGCATGGCCTCGGATGTAAAATTCCCCGCATGGATCCGCGCGTTCATCGACGCGCCGCCCAGATAGACCGCGTCGGCACCACCCTCGATGGCGGCGTGAAGCGACGCCTCTGTGCCTGCGGGACATAACAGCTCGGGAAGACGGGCGCGATCAGACATCACTGAACGTGAGCAGATCGAACATCGAGCCTCTTGCCTTTCCTGCGGTCTTTTGCGGCTTCTTCTCCTCGGCGACGGGAGCGGCGGTCTCCTCGGCCTCGGTCACAGCGGGCGCGACGGTTGCCTCGGGTCTTTCTGCGACCTCCTCGGCGGGAGGATCGAAGGCCGAAAGCTGCTCGGTCTGCGGAATGGGAGCCGCCGTCTCCACGGCGCTCTCCTCCTTGGCGACCGGACGGCGGGGAGCGAAGCGCGCGCGGATGGTCTTCTTCTCGGCGGCTTCCTCTCTGGCGGCCGCAGAAGCGGCGTGATCCAAGATCGAGCGCATCACGGCGGCATCCTTGCGAAGGCGGTCGATCTCCTCCTGCATGGTCTCAATGGTCTTTTTCAGCTTCTCGTTCTCCCCTGCGAAGCGGAAGGCATCCTTCTCCACCTTCTTGAAGGCCTCCTGCATGGCGATGCGCTCGGAGCAATAGGAGAGCGCGCAGAGAATGGCCGCCTCGTTCTTGGTGCAACGGGGGCTTCTGAGATTGATCTCGCGCATTCTTCTGTCCAGAATGCCAACGATGCTCTCCACCTCATCCGGAGAGGCATCGCTGATGATGTTCAATTCCATATCGGCGACGGTGATGGTATACTTCTGTTTCATGTTACGACCTCGATCCTTTCTGTCGGGTAACAGGAGACTTGCCTGTCCCTTCCTGTGATATCGTCGGACAGTTACGTCAAACGATCCATACTTGATTATATTATACAATAAAAATAATCATTTGGAAAGGGCTTTTCTCAAAAAAAATAATTTTTTTCCTCTTTTTTTCGTTCTTTACCGACAAAGCCTTCCTTTTTCTGCACGTTTTTAGTCGGTTTTCCTCGGCGACGGGAGACCTTTGAGAAAAATGTGAAAAAATGCTTGCATCTTTGCTTTTTCTGTGCTATAATAAAAGTTGTTAACAGAATCCGATCCTTTGGGTCGCAAAGAAAGGAACCTTCACATGAAAACAACCGAGCTGAAGGCCGCCATCCTGGGCGGCGCATTTGACAGTCGCTTTACTTACATCTACGGCGAGGCTGCCGTTGCCGCGCAAAAGGCTCGCTACGCCGCCGCCGTTTCGGAATTTGAGAAGCTGTACGGGGTGGATCGCGATGCGGACCTCTACTCGGTGGCAGGAAGAAGTGAGCTTTCGGGCAATCACACCGACCACAACTTCGGTTGCGTGGTGGCCGCCTCCATCGACCTCGATATCATCGCCGTTGCCGCCGCAAACAACGATTCCAAGATCCGTGTCAAGAGCGAGGGCTTCCCTGAGGACGTGGTGGATCTCGCCTCCTTTACCGAGCCCGATCCCGCTCGCTTCGGTCGCTCCGATGCTCTGATCGCCGGTATGGCGGCAGGCTTCCGTCGCGACGGCTACGCCGTTGGCGGCTTCGATGCCTACACCACCTCCAACGTGCTCAAGGGCT
>JAZSKO010000065.1:0-9484 GCA_045534875.1 Eubacteriales bacterium
TCATTGCGGTGTTGATCGCGTCGCAGACAAGGTCGGTGTTGAGTGCTTCAAGAAGGGTTTTGCCGGGGAGGATCTCTGCTGCCATAGCGGCAGAGTGCGTCATACCCGAGCAGCCGATGGTCTCAACGAGAGCTTCCTCGATGATACCGTTCTTGACGTTCAAAGAGAGCTTGCACGCGCCCTGCTGAGGTGCGCACCAGCCCACACCGTGGGTGTATGCGGAAATGTCGGTGATCTGCTTTGCCTGGATCCACTTGCCTTCCTCGGGCAGGGGAGCAGGACCGTGGTCGCATCCCTTTTTCACAACGCACATGTGCTGAACCTCAAGGCTCTGTGCGTAAGGGCATTCACTTACTTGGCTCATGTTTTTATCTCCTTAATAATAGTTTTTCGATTGGAAGGGGAGGGCTTTGATTATTTGATAACCTCTCCGTAGACCTCGCCGAACGCACCTGCGGCGTTGCACTCATCGGTGTCGATGTGCATAGCGAGCGCGTAGGTAGGATGTACGCGGCAGACCACGTCATCAAAGATGGTGGTACGATCGTTGTTGGCGATCTTCACCTTCACGATCTGCTTATCCGTGATGCCGAAGGCCTCTGCGTCCTCGGGCGTCATGTGGATATGTCTCTTTGCGATGATCACGCCCTCGGCGATCTCGATCTCGCCGGCGGGGCCAACCATTTTGAGTCCGGGCGTGCCGGCCACGTCGCCGCTCTCACGAACGGGAACAGCCTTGAGCCCCAGAGAACGCGCGTCGGTGTAGGAAAGCTCTACCTGATTTGCCTTACGGGTAGGACCGAGAACGCTGACTGCCAGCGTGCCCTTCGGACCAACCAGCGTGATCTTGTCGTTTGCCGTTGCAAACTGACCGGGCTGGCTGAGCATCTTCTTCACGGTGAGCTCTGCGCCCTTACCGTAGAGGATCTCAACGGCCTCAGCGGTCAAGTGGATGTGTCTGGCAGACGTTTCAACCAAGACTTTGTTTTCCATGATGTTTTGAACCTTTCTTTCTCATTTTTTGGGGTAAACCCATACACAATCATTATACCACTTTTTTTGTCGATTGTAAAGACCTTTTTTTCCGAATTTGCCCAGTATATCCTTCTTTTTTTTGTTGATACTAATAAAAAATGTACGGTTTGGAAGGGAGAGACCCATGGAAAAGAGAAAAACAGACGAGTGCGCGTCTTCGACGGATCGGGAGGAGCTTCGCTCAGAGATCACGGATTTTGGCGCGTCGCTGGCGGAAAACAAACGGGAGCGTTTTCAATGCATCTCCATCATCGGGCAGATCGAGGGACATTATGTTTTGCCGGAGGGACAGAAGGCAACCAAGTATGAGCATCTGATCCCCATGCTGGTCTCCTTGGAGGAGGATGATGACGTGGACGGGCTTTTGGTAGTTCTGAACACCATGGGTGGCGACGTGGAGGCGGGCTTGGCGATCGCCGAGATCTTGGGCTCGATGAAAAAGCCGTCGGTCTCCTTGGTGCTGGGAGGGAGCCATTCCATTGGCGTTCCCATTGCCGTAGCGGCCAAGCGATCACTCATCGTTCCGAGCGCCACCATGACGGTGCATCCCGTGCGGGTGAGCGGAACGGTGATCGGCGTGCCGCAATCCTTCCGCTATATGCAGGAGATGCAGGAGCGCATCCTGCGATTTATCTGCGCGCATTCAACGATCAAAAAGGAGGTCTTGCGCGAATTGATGATGCGTCCCGACCAGATGGCGTCGGATTGCGGAAGCGTTTTGGAGGGCGAAGAGGCGGTGCGCTACGGCCTGATCGACGAGCTGGGAGGCTTGGATCGCGCCTTGGAGCTGTTGCGCTCCATGACCGGGAAAAAGAGGACGAATACGGGAAAAAAGAGAACAAGAACAAAACTTATTCTAAAAAACAAGCCAAAAGGAGCGAAACAGAGGAGAGGAAATAGGAAAAATGCGCCATAAATACGGAAAAGCCTCTTGCATATAAGATTCTTTTATGATATAATTATTAAGTATGCTTCCTTCCAAGAGAACACGGGAGGGGGGCAAGCTCAAAAAAAGAACGAGCAAAAACCGCTTGGAAGAACCGGCAACCGCTGCCAAAAGGAGCAGGCGAGCTTGTGGACGGCTCGGGCGGTAAGGAGGAAACAAGACCAATGGAAGAACCCATGAACCGACGCTCCGGCGAGAGCCTTCCTCGCTTGACGGCTGAGCAGGCCGCGCGAAGGAATTATCTTGCCGAGAGCGTCCTCAAACGAATGCACCTGATGCCCAAGGGTGAGCCGGTCGCCTATGAGGAGACCGAGGGTGGGATCGTTTACTATTTCGATCCGCAGCAGGTGGTGGAGGCGCCGCCCGAGCTTTGGTATGCGCCTGCCGCACCGAAGTTCACCGAATCCATGACGCTTGAAAGCGGACGCGAGATCGGTCGCATGAGCACCAAGCGAGCCGCCACCTACGGCTATTACACCAAGGAGCGTCTCTCCCAGATGCACTACGACGTGGTGGCTGAGCCGGTGGCCTACACCCTGCGAAACGATAAGAGCGTGATCTATTTCTTCGACAAGAAGGAGGCGATCCGCCAGCCCTTGATGTGCGTGGAGTGCGGAAAGGACGTGCGCTACCGTCGCAAGCTCTGCCGCGCCTGCTACGAGGCCGAAATGGAGATCCGTCGCGCCGAGGGCGATGCCCACCGCAACGAGGAATACCACATGAAGCGCGAGCGCGTGATCTTTTTCGATCTGGAATTGACGGGCGTTTACGAGCATGACGAGATCATTTCGGTGTCGATTTTGGACGGAGCAGGGAATCTGATCATGGATACCCTCGTCAAGCCCGATCACACCAAGAAGTGGAAAAAGACCGAAAAGATCCACGGCATCACCCCCGAGATGGTGGCCGACGCGCCGCGTCTGCGCGAGCTGACACCGCGCATCAAGGAGATCTTCGCTAACGCCGATGCCGTCATCGCCTACGGGATCTCCACCGATTTCAGCCATATCAAGTACATCTATGACAGCCCCATGGAGCGAGAGGCCTTGCGTCGGAAAACGCGATGCGCCGCCAACGAATATGTTCGTTTCATTCAGGAGCATCATCCCGAGGAAACGCACGCGTCGCTCAGTGACGCCATGGCACTCTTGGGCGTGGAATGGGAGGGCATCGCGCACACCTCCATCGCCGATACGATCGGATGCGCGAAGGTTTGGGAAAAGCTTTTCCCCAATTACTACGAGGATTGAGGTGACATAAAATGGATCGTTTTTTTGGACTTGACACCCCTCACCATGAGGAGGGAGCCGAGCTGCTCACCACCACGCATGATGACGTCGAGCTTTCCATCCTCTGTTCGATCTTAGAGGAGGAGAAGATCCCCTACCTCAAACGGGACAGAGGAAGCGGAGGCTCGGTGCGGATCATTACGGGATATTCCATGTTCGGGACCGATCTCTTAGTCCCCACCTCCGAGATCGACCGCGCGCGAGAACTTTTGGAGGCCTTTCGCAACGGAGAGCCCGTGGAGGACGAGAGTGAGGGAGGCGACGAGGAATGAAGGAGATCTTACTTTGTAAATACGGGGAGATCGTTTTGAAGGGAGCGAACCGTCGCTTCTTCGAGGACACCCTGTGCAAGACCCTGCGCTTCCGCGCAAAGCATTTCGGAAAATTCGAGATCACGCGCTCGCAAAGCACCATCGTCATCGAGCCGATGGACGACGCGGCGGACATCGACGGAATGTTTGAAACGGCGTCCCGTGTGTTTGGCATCGTCGCCATCAGCCGTTGCGCGGTTTGCGACAAGGATATGGAAAGCATTGCCCGAACGGTTCGGGAGTATATCCCTCCCTTTTTGGCAGGAAAGAAGACCTTTAAGGTCGAGGCAAAGCGATCCGATAAGACCTTCCCCCTGAATTCTCCCCAGATCGCCGCGGAGATCGGCGGCGTGATCTTGGAGAATGTGAGAGGACTGCGCGTGGACGTGCGTCAGCCCGAGATCACCGTTCACGTGGAGATCCGCGAGCTGGGCGCCTATGTCCATGCGGGACAGTTCAAGGGAGCGGGAGGTATGCCGGTGGGAACTAACGGAAAGGCCCTGCTTCTGTTGTCGGGCGGCATTGATTCCCCCGTGGCAGGCTACATGATCGCCAAGCGAGGCGTGGAATTGCACGCCGTTCACTTTGAGTCCTTCCCCTACACCAGCGAGCGCGCCCGTGAGAAGGTGTTTGAGCTGGCGAGAGAGGTGGCGCAGTACGCAGGCACGATCAATCTGCACGTCGTGTCGCTGACGCACGTGCAGGAGGAGCTGGTGAAAAACTGCGAGGAGGATTACTTTACGCTGGTGCTTCGTCGCTACATGATGGCGATTGCCGACCGTCTGGCGCATCAGCTCGGATGCGGAGGATTGATCACGGGAGAAAGCCTCGGACAGGTGGCCTCGCAGACCATGCAGGCGCTTGGCGTGACCGATCCTGTGGCGACCCTGCCCGTGTTCCGTCCCTGTATCGGACTTGACAAGGAGGAGATCATCACCATTGCCCGTCGGATCGGCACGTTTGAGACCTCCATCCAGCCCTATGAGGATTGCTGTACCGTCTTCACTCCCAAGCACCCCCGTACCCGTCCCGAGCTGGCAAAGGTCATCGAGCAGCAGAACAGGCTCGACTTTGAGGCTCTGGTGCAGGAGGCCTTGGACGGCGCGTACGTCGAGCGTATCCGCGCGGAATTTTGATTGATTGCGATGCAAAGAAAAGGAGAGAGCAACCGATGAACACGCATTACCGTATGACCATTGCAGGCTGTGAGCGCGCTCTGCCGCTTTGTCCGTTGAATGAGAGCATGAAGATCGCGGCCTTCGTGATCTTTGGAGACCCCGAATTGACCACTGCCTGTGCCAAGGCACTTCTCGACCGTGCGCCGGAGTATGACTATCTCATCAGCGCGGAGGCAAAGGGCATTCCCTTGGTGCATGAGATGGCGCGATTGGCAGGAAATCAGACCTACTTTTTGGCAAGAAAAGCCCCTAAGCTCTATATGACGGGCGTGATGGACGTCAAGGTGCGCTCCATCACCACCGAAAAGGAGCAGCATCTCTATCTTGATACCGCCGATGCCGAAAAAATGAAGGGCAAGCGGATCCTCTTGGTGGACGATGTGATCTCCATGGGAGATTCCATGCACGCCTTGGAGCAGTTGGTCGAGGCGGCGGGCGGCATCGTCTGCGGCAGAATGACCATTCTTGCCGAGGGAGACGCGCAAGCGAGAGAGGATATCATCTACCTTGAAAAGCTCCCCCTGTTTGACGCCGAGGGCAACCCCTTGGCCTGATCCATCCGAATAAGAAAACGAAACGATATAGAAAAACGAGGAAAAAACAATGAACAGAACCTACATCAAGGACATTCAGGCAGGCGCGCGTCAGCGCATCTGCGGCTTCGTGGAGAACCTGCGAAACAAGAGGACCATGGCGTTTCTCGTCATCAAGGACATCACGGGAAAATTGCAGGTCACGCTTGAAAAGGAGAAGTACCCCGAGCTGGCGGCATTGGTGGATCAGCTCACCATCCATTCGGTCGTTACCGTTGAGGGCGAGGTCGTGGCGAATGAGTACGTCAAGATGGGCGGCATCGAGATGCTTCCCGATAGCCTGAGCATCCATTCCATCGCCGACGCGCTTCCCATCAAGGACGATTCCGAGATCGACTCCAAGATGGACTTCCGCTGGATCGACCTGCGCCGCGAGCAGAATCAGCTCATGCTGAAAATGCAGACCGCGCTCACCAATGCCATGAGAGAGTTTTTGGTGAATCGGAATTTTGTGGAGATCCACACCCCCAAGCTCATCGGAGCCGCGAGCGAATCCGGCTCGGAGGTGTTTGAGGTCAAGTATTTCGACACCAAGGCCTATCTGGCGCAATCGCCCCAGTTCTACAAGCAAATGGCAATGGCGGCAGGCCTTGACCGCATTTTTGAGACCGGTCCTGTCTTCCGCGCCGAGAAATCCTACACCAATAAGCACGCCACCGAGTTCACGGGCTTCGATCTGGAATTCAGCTACGTGACCTCTGTGGAGGAAGTCATGCAGATGGAGGAGGAGCTGTTGGCATACGCCTTCGAGAAGGTGGCCACGCTCTACGGCGAGGACATCAAGCGTCTGTTCGATAAGGACGTGATCGTTCCCACCGTTCCGTTCCCGCGCATCAAGCTGGCTGACCTCTACCGTGAGTTGGAGGAGCGGTATGGCTACACCGTCTCCGACGACGCCAAGGGAGACCTCACCACCGAGGCAGAGCATCTTTGCGCCAAGTTCTCGATGGAGAAGTACGGAAGCGAGTTCTTGTTCGTCACCGATTACGATGCCAAGGAGCGCGCCTTCTACCATATGCGCGACGAGCGCGGCGTGCCGATGGGCTATGACCTGATCTGGCGCGGCTGTGAGATCACCACAGGTGCGGTACGCGAGCATCGCTTCGATGTCCTCAAAAAGCAGGCCGACGAGAAGGGCTTGGCGGCCGACGTGGAGTTCTATCTCCAATTCTTCCGTTACGGCTGTCCTCCCCACGGCGGCTTTGGTCTGGGCATCGACCGCTTGACCATGCTGTTTTTGGGACTTTCCATCAAGGAAGCGGAGTTCCTCTTCCGCGGTCCGAACCGCCTCACGCCGTAAGAGAATGCCGGAGCTACTTTCCCCGGCGGGGAATTTTGAAAAGCTGAGAGCCGCCCTCCGATACGGAGCCGACGCCGTCTATCTGGCGGGTCGCTCCTTCGGAATGCGCTCGGCGGCCGATAATTTTACCGTGGAGGAGCTTTACCAAGCGGTGGAGCTGACCCACGCGTATCAAAAAAAGATCTACCTGACCGTGAACACCATGCCGCACGAGGACGAGTATCCGCGCCTGCGCACCTTTTTGAAGGATCTGCAAGGAGCGAGGATCGACGCCATGATCGTGGCGGATCTTGGGACGCTTGCCACGGTAAAGGAGATCTTACCCGATATGGAGATCCACATCTCCACCCAAGCCAGCATCGTTTCCTCTGCGGCGGCAAGAGCCTACGCCGCCTTGGGAGCGAAGCGACTGGTGCTGGCAAGAGAATTGACCTTGGAGGAGATCCGCGCCATTCGGGCGGGTGTCCCTGAGGAGATCGAGCTGGAGGCCTTCATCCACGGCTCTATGTGCATCTCGTACAGCGGACGGTGTCTGTTGTCCAACGCGATCAACGGCAGAGACGGAAACAGGGGAACCTGCACCCAGCCCTGCCGCTGGAACTATAACTTGGTGGAGGAAGAACGCCCCGATATGCCGTTTCCCATCGAGCAGAGCGACTTGGGAACCTTTATCCTCTCCTCAAAGGATCTGTGCATGATCGAGCATATCCCCGAGCTGATGGAGAGCGGAATCGCCTCCTTCAAGATCGAGGGACGCATGAAGAGCGCGTACTATACCGCCGTTGTCACCAATGCCTACCGCATGGCGATCGACGCCTATCTTCGCGACCCTGCGGGTTACCGCTTTGATCCCGCATGGCTGACCGAATTGGAGAGTGTGTCGCACAGAGAGTACGGTACGGGATTTTTCTTCGACCATCCCATGGAGCAGCCACAGCTTGTGAGCGCGTGCGGATATATGCGCGAGAAGGCATATTTCTCCACCGCTATCGAATACAGTCAAGAGGAGATGGATGCGATCACCGAGAATGGTGTGCGGGAGGTGACCGAGGAAGGTCGACTTTACCGCTTCATCCAACGAAATAAGGTGTCCTGCGGCGAGGAGGCCGAGCTGATCACCCCCGGCAGGATCGGCGCGCCGTTTGAGGTGAGGGAGCTTTATTTGCCCGACGGACAACGCACGGAATCCACGCCGCACCCCTCCATGATATACTGGTGTCGCGTGCCGTTTGCGGTACGGGAGGGGGACATTTTGCGCGCAGGCAAGGGCAGAGGACTTGAACTTCGCGCCAAGGATCATTTGAAAGGAGTACCCTTCGATGGTTGCAGTTGTTGAATGCTTGAAGGCGATTCTGTACGGGATCGTGGAGGGAATCACCGAGTGGCTTCCCGTCAGCTCAACGGGACATCTGATCCTGTTGGGTGAGTGGTTGCCGCTGTCGTTCACCAAGGACGCCGAGCTGCTTTCCGAGTTCGGAGAGATGTTCGAGGTGGTCATCCAGCTTGGCGCGATCCTCGCGGTGGTGATCTTGTTCTGGGGTAAGCTCTGGCCCTTTGGAAAAGCCAAAACACAGGAGCAAAAGAAGGCCACGTGGACGCTGTGGGGCAAGGTGCTGGTGGCAAGCCTGCCTGCCGCCTTGGTGGGCGTGGTTGGTGACAAGATTTTGGAGAAGCTTTCGGGCAAGGATCTCGACGGCTGGCTCTTCAATCCGCTTGTCGTGGCCGTGGCGCTCATCGTCTACGGTATCGCTTTTCTGCTCATTGAGCGCTTGCAAAAGCCGGAGAGGATCTCGGTCGAGCAGGTGGATGCGATCACCTATCGTCATGCCATCCTGATCGGTCTGTTTCAAACCCTTTCCATCGTGCCGGGAACCTCACGCTCGGGGTCAACGATCCTCGGCTCGATGCTCATGGGACTTTCCCGAACCGCCGCGGCCGAGTTTTCCTTCTTCATGGCCATCCCCGTGATGGTGGGAGCAAGCGGCATCAAGCTGCTCGGCTTTTTCGGATATCTCTCCGAGGCGCAGGTGTCGGTGCCGATCACGGCATGGGCGGTCTTGGCGATCGGATTCGTCGTCTCGTTCGCGGTCTCGATGGTGGCGATCCGCTTCCTGATGGATTTCGTCAAGCGACACAGCTTTGCACCCTTCGGTATCTACCGCATCCTTTTGGGCGCCTTCGTTCTGCTCTACTTCTTCGTGATCGTGTGATATGACAGAGGAACGCTTGCAGATCCCGTACCCCATTTTGGTGGAGGGACGGTACGATAAATTGCGCCTCGAAAGCGTGATAAACGGGCAGATCCTGACCACCGACGGCTTCGGGATCTTCAATAAACGCGAAAAGGCAAGTCTTTTTCGGGCATTGGCAGAGAAAACGCCACTCATCGTCCTGACCGACAGCGACGGAGCAGGAAAGCTGATCCGCTCCCACCTGACGTCGATCCTCCCATCGGATCGCTTGATCCACCTGTACGTGCCGAGGATCAAGGGGGTGGAAAAGCGGAAATCCGCTCCCTCCGCCGAGGGCGTTTTGGGGGTGGAGGGCATGGAGCGTGCGCTCCTGCGAGAGCTGTTTGCGCCCTACGCCGATCCGACTGCCGCCAACCGCTTGGCAGAAAACCCACTCACAAAGACCGATCTGTTTCTCCACGGACTCACGGGAGGCGAGGGAAGTGCCGCGCGGCGCGATGCCCTGTCCGAACGGCTTGGACTTCCCACCGGCATGACGCCAAACGCGCTTCTCGCGGCTCTGCGGATGCTTTGCAGCTACGAGGAATACCTCTCCATCGTCGGCAGGGACAAGACCGAATAGAAAGACATTGGGGAGGGG
>JAZSKO010000040.1:0-8521 GCA_045534875.1 Eubacteriales bacterium
ATGCTGGAATTGGACCGCTTGGATTGCTGTGTCGCCGTCATTCAGAACGTGGCGAGCGGAAAGATGGGGAAGAAGGACATCATCAAGATCGATTCGGGTATTTGCATCGACCTTGAGGTGATCGGTTTTGTCAGCCCCAACGCCACCATCAATTTCATCGAGAACGGAGAGATCGTGGAGAAGAAGCCCGTGGATATGCCGGCAAGGCTTGTCAACATCATTCGGTGCAAGAATCCCCGATGCATCACCACCACCGAGCAGGAGATCGAGCATATCTTCCTTCGCTCGGAAAAGGGAGAGTACCGTTGTCTCTACTGTGAGACGCGGGCAAACTGATCCCCTCTGCAACGCATGGAAGATTCCACCAAAAGTCTCGCGATCAAAACGTGGGGCTTGTGGGAATCGCCAAAACCGCTCGAAGTGACTTGACAAACCAAACAGAATGTGATATACTGATAGCATCAAATTCAACCGATTCCCTGTGACTGACGGAGTATCGTGGAGCACCACGAGGGAACAAGGAATCGTTATGCCGACCGTCTGGGCGCACTTGATCGCTATTAGGTTAAGTGCGCCCTTTTGTTTTTTGAATTTGGAGGAACACACATGAAAAAGATCGGAATTGTAATGGGAAGCGACAGTGACCTGCCCATTCTGGAAAAGGCAATGAGCACTCTGCGCTCCTTTGGAGTACCCTACGAGGTTCACGTGTACTCTGCTCACAGAACGCCCGACCAAGCCATCAACTTCGCGCGCAACGCCGAGCGGAACGGCTTTGGCGCGTTGATCGCGGCGGCAGGCATGGCGGCGCATCTGGCCGGCGTGCTGGCGGCAAACACCGTCCTGCCCGTGATCGGAATTCCCTGTAAGTCGCAATGCCTCGACGGTATGGACGCGCTCCTTGCCACCGTGCAGATGCCGAGCGGCATCCCCGTGGCCACCGTTGCCATCAACGGAGGAGCAAACGCGGCGCTCCTCGCTTGTCAGATCCTTGCTGTCTCCGACGCAGAACTGGCGGCGAAGCTCAGAGCCAAGAGAGAAAGCGATACCGCAGCCGTTCTGGAAAAGGACGCTCGCATTTCCGGCGAGTACGGTTGCTGACGGAGGCAGAGGACCTATGGGAGGATTTTTCGGAGCTGTCTCACACGACAGCGCGATCTCGGACGTGTTCTTCGGAGTGGATTACCACTCGCATCTGGGAACGAGAAGCGCGGGAATGGCGGCCTTTGATCGGGAGATCGGTCTGCAAAGGCTGATCCACCGCATTGGCAATTCGCCCTTCCGAACCAAGTTTGAAAATATTTTTGAGGAGATGCAGGGGACCTCGGCCATCGGCTCGATCAACGACACCGACCCACAGCCCTTGCTGATCCGCTCCAAGCTGAAGACCTATGCCATCTGCTTCATCGGTGTGATCAACAACGCCGACGAGCTGATCCAGGAATATCTCGACGTCACCGACGGGCATTTCGATTCCATGACGGCGGGAAGGGTGAACACCACCGAGCTCTTAGCGGCTCTTATCAGCCGCAAGGACAGCTTCGAGGAGGGGATCCGCTTCGCGCAGGAATCGATCGACGGAACGGCGTCGATCCTGATCTTAAAGGAGGATGGCTCGCTGATCGCGGCAAGAGACCGTCTCGGAAGGATCCCCGTGATCCTCGGAAGGAGCGATCGAGGACATTGCGTGACGTTTGAGTCCTTTGCCTGCGAGAAGCTGGGGTACACTTACCTGCGCGACCTCGGCCCCGGAGAGATCGTGGAGCTGACCGCCGACGAGGTGCGGGTCCTGCGAGAGCCGGGCGACCAGATGCGGATCTGCGCCTTCCTTTGGAGCTACTTCGGCTATTCCACCTCCAACTATGAGGGCATCAACGTGGAGGTCATGCGGAATCGCAACGGCGAGATCTTGGCGGAGAACGACGAGGCAAACGGCAATCGTCCCACCTTGGATTGCGTGGCAGGCGTGCCGGATTCGGGAACGCCGCACGCCATCGGCTACGCGAACCGAAGCCATATTCCGTTTGGCAGACCCTTTATCAAATATACCCCCACCTGGCCGCGTAGCTTTATGACGGCAAGACAGGTGGACCGCAACCGTGTGGCGAAAATGAAGCTGATCCCGGTTGGCGGCTTGATCCGAGAGAAAAACCTGCTGTTCGTGGACGATTCCATCGTTCGCGGAACGCAGTTGAGAGAGACCGTTGAATTTTTGTATGAGAACGGAGCCAAGTCGGTGCATATGCGCTCGGCCTGCCCCCCGATCATGTACGGTTGTAAATATTTGAACTTTTCCCGTTCCACCAGCGATATGGATCTGATCACCAGAGCCACCGTTATGGAGCTGGAGGGAGAGGAGGGACTTTCGCACTTGGATGAGTACAGCGATTCCAAGACCGAGAGAGGACGGAGAATGCGTGAGGCGATCTGCAAGAAACTGCATCTGGCGTCCTTGGAGTTCCAAACCTTAGAGGGACTCACCAAGGCCATCGGAATTGATCCGTGTCGGCTGTGTACCTATTGCTGGAACGGCAAGGAATAAAGACCGCCGTCCAACCCAAGAACGAATAAATATCCCAAAAGGAGAGAATTGATTATGCACGAGAATTCCAGATCCGAAAGCTACGCCGCAGCAGGCGTTGACATCACCGCGGGCTACCGCGCGGTGGAATTGATGAAATCCCACATTGCAAGAACCATGACCTCCGGCGTATGCTCGGATATCGGCGGCTTTGGCGGTCTGTTTGAATTGGATCTGCAAGGGATCACCCATCCCGTACTGGTCAGCGGAACCGACGGTGTGGGAACCAAGCTCAAGCTGGCCTTCCTGATGGACAAGCACGACACCGTGGGTATCGACTGCGTGGCGATGTGCGTCAACGACATCATCTGCGCCGGCGCGCGTCCGTTGTTCTTCCTTGATTACATCGCCTGCGGTAAGAATGTCCCCGAAAAGATCGCCGACATCGTCAAGGGTGTGGCCGAGGGATGCGTACAGGCAGGCGCGGCTCTGATCGGCGGCGAGACCGCCGAGATGCCCGGCTTCTATCCCATCGACGAGTACGATCTGGCGGGCTATTCCACCGGTGTCGTGGACAAGGCGCGCATCATTGATAACAAGACTATGGAGGAGGGAGACGTGATCCTCGCACTTCCGTCCAGCGGCGTGCATTCCAACGGCTTTTCGCTGGTGAGAAAGGTGCTCGACGTTGAGAACGCCGACATCAAAACGCCCCTCGATGAGCTGGGCGGCCGTTCGATCGGCGAGACCCTGCTCACCCCCACCCGTATCTATGTCAAGCCCGTTCTGGCTCTCCTTGACGCC
Organism: Eubacteriales bacterium; assembly: GCA_045534875.1. GTDB lineage: Bacteria > Bacillota > Clostridia > Oscillospirales > CAG-272 > UMGS1865. The sequence continues at coordinate 3,326 of JAZSKO010000040.1, forward strand.
GTCAAGGTGAAGGGCATCTCCCACATCACGGGAGGCGGCTTCTATGAGAACATTCCGAGAAGCATCCCCGCAGGACTGGGAGCTAAGATCGACCGTAGCGCGGTGAAGATCCTGCCCATCTTCGATCTGATCGCCAAGAGAGGCAACATCAGCGAGCGTGATATGTTCAACACCTTCAATATGGGCGTTGGTATGAGCATCGTGGTGTCGGCAAAGGACGTCGATCGCGCGATCGAGGTGCTCGAGGCCAACGGCGAGAAGCCTTACGTGATCGGCACGATCGTTCGCTCCGACGAGAAGATCGTGATCGAGTGATCGGGAGGACGGTATGAAGAAAACGGCAAGGATCGCGGTGCTGGTGTCGGGCGGAGGAACCAACCTGCAAGCGCTGATCGACGCGCAAAAGGCGGGGATCCTGCACAGCGGTAGGATCGAATTGGTGATCTCCAACAAGGCGGATGCCTACGCTCTGACGAGAGCCGCGAGAGAGGAGATCCCCACCCGTGTCATCCTCAAACGCGACTTGGGAAGCCAAGAGGCCTTTGAGAGAGAGATCAAGCGCGTCTTGGAGGAGGCCGACATCGACCTGATCGTTCTGGCAGGCTTTATGTCGATCCTCAGCGAGTCCTTCACAAGTGCGTATCCCAAGCGGATCATCAACGTGCATCCCTCGCTCATCCCCTCCTTCTGCGGAAAGGGCTTTTACGGCCTGCGCGTCCATGAGGCGGCGCTCGAAAAGGGAGTGAAGGTCACGGGAGCCACGGTGCATTTCGTAAACGAGATCCCGGACGGCGGCGAGATCATTCTGCAAAAGGCGGTCACGGTTCGCGAGAACGAGACCGCCGAGAGCCTGCAAAAGCGCGTGATGCGTTTGGCAGAGTGGAAGATCCTGCCAAGAGCGGTGGAGCTGGTCAGCGCGCGGCGCATGAATTGTCAAGAATAAGGCGAGAGCCGAAAGGATAGAAAGGTGAATACTATGGCAATCTATGATTTGAAAACATTACTCGAACAGAACTCGTATCCCGGACGGGGCATTGTGATCGGAAAATCCATGGACGGCAAGAGCGCGATGATCGCGTACTTCATCATGGGAAGAAGCGAGAACAGCCGCAACCGCGTCTTTGAGCGCTTTGAGGGTGGTATGCGTACCAAGGCGTACGACGAGTCCAAGCTCTCGGATCCCAGTCTCATCATCTACAACCCCTACCTGCAAAGAGGGAGCATCGACATCGTCACCAACGGAGATCAGACCAACACGGTGTTCGATTTCATCGAGGCAAATCCCGAGAACGCAAATGCCTTTGAGGATGCGCTCCGCACCAGAGAGTTTGAGCCGGATCACCCCAACTACACGCCCAGAATCTCGGGTATCTGCTACTACTGCTTCCCGAGACAGGCATTCACCTATAAGCTCTCGATCCTCAAAAGCGCGAACGGACGTCCCGAGGCCTGCAACCGCTACTTCTATGAGTATGCGCCCGAGAATGGCATCGGTCACTTCATTCACACCTACAAGTGCGACGGAAATCCCATCCCCTCCTTTGCGGGAGAGCCGGAGGAGGTCGCGCTTCCCAACACCGCCGAGGAGCTGGCGGACTTGGTTTGGGGTAGCCTGAACCAAGACAACAAGGTCTCCCTGCTCGTTCGTTGCGTCCCCTTGGACGGTAGCAAGCCCACCGAGATCATCCTCAACAAGAACCAATAAAGAAAAAGGAGTTACAAGACATGAAAGAGTTTGAATTGAAATATGGCTGCAACCCCAATCAGAAGCCCTCGCGGATCTACATGGCAGACGGAAGTGAATTGCCCATCAAGATCCTCAACGGCAGACCCGGCTACATCAACTTCTTGGATGCCTTCAACAGCTGGCAGCTCGTTAAGGAGCTCAAAGAGGCTCTCGGACTTCCCGCCGTTACCTCCTTTAAGCACGTCAGCCCCACCTCGGCGGCGGTTGGAATCCCGCTTCCCGAGAAGCTGAAAAAGGCTTGCTTCGTGGACGACATCGAGGGCCTCGACGAGTCCCCCTTGGCCTGCGCCTACGCCAGAGCGCGCGGTACCGACCGTATGTGCTCCTTCGGCGACTGGGTGGCTCTCTCCGACGTTTGTGACGTCACCACCGCCAAGATGATCGCCAGAGAGGTTTCGGACGGAATCATCGCCCCCGGCTATGAGCCCGAGGCCTTGGAGATCCTCAAAAGCAAGCGCAAGGGCGGCTACAACGTGGTGGAGATCGACCCGAATTACGTTCCCGAGGTCACCGAGCGCAAGCAGGTGTTCGGCATCACCTTTGAGCAGGGAAGAAATAATTTCGAGATCAACCGCGCCCTGCTTTCCAACATCGTCACCGAGCAAAAGAGCTTCCCCGAGGGAGCTGAGCGCGATCTGATCATCGCGCTGATCACCCTGAAATATACCCAGTCCAATTCGGTCTGCTACGCCGTGGACGGACAGGCCATCGGCGTTGGCGCGGGACAGCAATCGAGAATCCATTGCACCCGTCTGGCAGGCACGAAGGCCGACACGTGGTTCTTGCGTCAGCACGAGAAGGTGCTGGCCCTGCCGTTCCTCGACAGCATTCGCCGTCCCGACCGCGACAACGTCATCGACGGTTACATCAACCGCAACGAGGAGGATGTTTGCGCCGAGGGCAACTGGCAAAAGTATTTCACCACCCGTCCCGAGCCTCTCACCGATGAGGAAATCCGCGCCTACCTCGACACCATCGACGGCGTATCTCTCGGCTCGGATGCCTTCTTCCCCTTCGACGACAACATCGAGAGAGCCAAGAGAAGCGGCGTGCGCTACATCGCAGAGCCGGGCGGATCGATCCGCGACGATCTGGTCATCGAGTGCTGCAACAAGTATGGCATGACCATGGCGTTCACCGGTATGCGCCTGTTCCATCATTGATGCAACCAATAAAGGAGAAGAAAAGCTATGTTTTTTGATCGTTTGAAGGAGCTTGACAGCGAGGTATTTGCTTCCTGCGAGCGGGAATTGCACCGTCAACAGCAGAATATCGAGCTGATCGCGTCGGAGAATATCGTGTCCGAGGGCGTGTTGCTCGCGGCAGGCACGATCCTGACGAATAAATACGCCGAGGGATACCCCGGCAAGCGCTACTACGGCGGATGCGTTTACGTCGACGAGGTCGAGGAAATTGCCCGCGAGAGAGCTAAGAAGCTCTTTGGGGCAGAGCACGCAAACGTCCAGCCCCACAGCGGAGCAAACGCCAATCTAGCTGTCTTTTTCGCTCTGCTCAACCCCGGTGACACGGTGCTTTCCATGAGCCTCGCTCACGGAGGACACCTCTCCCACGGCTCGCCCGTCAACATTTCGGGTAAGTATTTCAACATCGTCCCCTATCACGTGGACGACGAGACCCAGACCATTAACTACGACACCGTCCGCGCACTTGCCTTGGAGCATAAGCCCCGCCTGATTCTGGCAGGAGCCAGCGCATACCCCAGAAGCATCGACTTCAAGCGCTTCCGCGAGATCGCAGACGAGGTCGGCGCATACCTGATGGTGGACATGGCGCACATCGCCGGTCTTGTGGCGGCAGGTCTGCACGAAAGCCCTGTCCCCTATGCCGACGTGGTCACCACCACCACGCACAAGACCCTCAGAGGTCCGCGCGGAGGATTGATCCTCTGCCGTGAGCAGTACGCCAAGCAGATCGACAAGGCCGTCTTCCCGGGAACGCAGGGAGGCCCCTTGATGCACATTATCGCCGCCAAGGCCGTGGCCTTCGGAGAGGCGTTGACCGATGAATTTAAGGACTACCAAAGACGGATCGCCGAGAACGCCAAGGTCTTGGCGGATGCCCTTATGAAAAAGGGCTTCCATTTGGTTTCGGGTGGAACCGATAACCACCTGATGCTTCTCGACCTGCGCGGAACGGGTCTGACCGGTAAGGAGCTGGAAAGACGCTTGGACGAGGTGCATATCACCGCGAACAAGAACGCCGTTCCCAACGATCCCGAAAGCCCGTTCGTCACCAGCGGCGTGCGGATCGGTACGCCTGCCGTCACCTCGCGTGGCTTCGGCGTGGCCGAGATGGAGAAGATCGCGGAGTTTATCGCTGCGGTCGCGTTTGACTATGAAAACAGCCGCGAGCGCGTTTGCCGCGAGGTGATCGCGCTGTGCGAGCAGTTCCCGATCTATCGAGATTGAGGTGACACCATGAAGATACTGGTTGTTGGCGGTGGCGGGCGCGAGCACGCCATCATCAAGCAGATCAAGAAAAATCCCGAGGTGGAGACGATCTTCGCCCTGCCCGGAAACGGCGGTATCGCGGCAGACGCGACCTGCGTTGCCATCAAAGCAACCGACGTAGAGGCGATCGTGGCATTTGCCAAGGAAAACGGCATCGACTACGCCGTGGTAGCGCCCGACGATCCTTTGGTGCTGGGCTGTGTGGACGCGTTGGAGGAGCAGGGGATCCCCTGCTTCGGCCCGCGCGCCAATGCCGCCATCATCGAGGGAAGTAAGGTCTTTTCCAAAGACTTGATGAAGAAATACCATATTCCCACCGCGGAATATGCGGTTTTTGAAACCTGCGAAGATGCGCTGGCCTATTTGGAAACCGCGCCGATCCCCACCGTTGTCAAGGCAGATGGCTTGGCGCTCGGCAAGGGTGTTATTATTGCGGAAACCCGCGAAGATGCGAAAAATGCAGTGCGGTCGATGATGGAAGATCAGATCTTCGGTGCCAGCGGCAGCCGCGTGGTCATCGAAGAATTTTTGACCGGCCCCGAAGTTTCGGTCCTTTCTTTCACCGACGGCGAGACCGTCATCCCGATGATCTCTTCGATGGACCATAAACGCGCGCTGGATAATGATCAAGGTTTGAATACCGGCGGTATGGGTACCGTCGCGCCCAACCCCTATTATACCGAAGCCATTGCAAAAGAATGTATGGAAACCATCTTTTTACCCACCGTTCGCGCAATGAAAGCAGAAGGGCGCACCTTTAAAGGATGCCTTTATTTTGGATTGATGCTCACCCCCAACGGCCCCAAGGTGATCGAATATAACTGCCGTTTCGGCGATCCCGAAACCCAAGTGGTCCTGCCCTTGCTGGAAAGCGATCTTCTGACCGTGATGCAGGCAACCACCAACGGAACTTTGGCGGAAACCGAAGTGAAATTCAGCAATGGGCACGCTTGCTGCGTGGTGATGGCATCGGAAGGC
>JAZSKO010000246.1:0-2404 GCA_045534875.1 Eubacteriales bacterium
CCCCTCCAAGGTCTTTTACCCCTTCCTCACCAAGCACAACCCCGTACGGGCGGGGAGGTAGATGGGGAGCTTGTAATGACCGTCGGGGTGGAGGGAGGCGGCGTAGGCGCGGCCGAGGGCGATGCGATCCCAACCGCCGAAGGAGGACGCATCGGTGGAGAAGACCACCTCATAGCGTCCCGACGAGGGGAGCGTGATGCAGTAGCCCTCGTGACTCTTTGTAGGATGGAAATTCAGAGCGAAGACAAGATCGCCGCGCGCGTACATCAACACCTTGTTGTGGTTGTCGATATAGAGGCTCACGGGGGAGGACGCGAACAGGTCGTGACGCGCGACGAGAGAGAGTATGGCGCGGTCGAAATCCAACAGGTAGTGATATTTCAGGTCGGGATCGTCGGCCAGATGCCACTGACGGCGACAGTAGAAATAGCTCCAACCGTTGCCCTCGCGCGGAAAATCCACCCATTCGGGATGCCCGAACTCGTTGCCCATAAAGTTGAGATAGCCCTCGCCGCCGAGCGTGAGCGTGACCAGACGGATCAGCTTGTGCAGAGCGATCCCGCGATCCACGATCGGATCACGGCTTGCCTTGGACATATCGGTGTACATCTTGCTGTCGCAAAGACGGAACATCACCGTCTTGTCCCCCACCAAGGCCTGATCGTGTGACTCGACGTAGCCGATATACTTTTCCTTGGGACGGCGGGAGGTCAATTCTCCCCAGATGCGCCACATATCCCAATCCTCGTCGGCCACCTCCTTGATGGTCTTGATCCACATATCCGGCACTCCCATCGCCAGCCGATAGTCAAAGCCGATGCCGCCGTCCGCGATCGGAAGGCACATACCCGGCATCCCCGACATATCCTCGGCGATCGTGATGGCGCGCGGATTGACCTCGCGGATCAGCGCGTTGGCAAGCTGGAGATAGGTGATCGCCTCGTCGTGGGTGTTGAGAGAGAAATACTTGGAATAATCGGTGAAGGCCGTCCCCAAGCCGTGATCGTGGTAGATCATGGAGGTCACACCATCGAAGCGAAAGCCATCGAAGCGGTATTCGGTCAGCCAGAAATGCAGATTGGAAAGCAGGAAGCGCAGGACCTCGGGCTTGCCGTAGTCAAAGAGCTTTGTCCCCCAAGCGGGATGCTCGCCGCGCTCGCCCGGATAGAAGAACTGCTCGGTCGTGCCGTCGAATTCGTTGAGCCCCTCGGCGGTGTTGCGTACCGCATGGGAATGCACCACGTCGAGAAGCACCGCGATCCCCATACCGTGCGCCTCGTCGATCAGCCGCTTGAGCTGATTGGGCGTACCGTAGCGCGAGCAGGCGGCATAGAAGGACGACACCTGATAGCCAAAGGAGCCGTAGTAGGGATGCTCCATGATGGCCATGATCTGGATGGTGTTGTAGCCCAGATCACGGATGCGCGGCAGGATCCTTTCCCGAAACTCGTCGTAGGTACCGATCCCCTCGCGCTCCTGCGCCATACCGATGTGACATTCGTAGATGAACGGCCGCTCGGCAGGACGAAATTCCGTATGCTCCCAGCGATAGGTCGGCTCGTCGGTGATCACGCCGCACCACGCGCCCGTGGAGGTGTCCTGCTCCACCCGACGGATATAGGGCGAGATGCGCTCCAAGAGCGTGTCGCCTCGGCGGATGATGGTCTTCACGTGACAGCCGTTGTAGAGCGTGTTTCTGCCCTTGATGCGGATCTCAAAGACTCCGTCGCCCAGCGGCGTGAGTCTCCAATCCAGCCAGCGCCAATCCACCATGTCACCCGTGAGGTAGACCTCGTCCGCCCCGGGCGCCCACTCGCGATAGACCCAGCCCTCGCGGGTCTTGTGAAAGCCGAAGTAGGTGTGCGCGTTGGCAAACCGACGCAAGGACCGCCCGTTTTGCAAAAGCGCCGCTCTCGTTTTCCGATAGTTCTCCATACGGCGGCAAAGATCTGCCTCGTAGGGCTTTAAGTACGGGTCGTAATCGAGGATCCTGTATCTCATGGCGCTCTCCTTTTTTTTGCGGTTTCGTCGGGCTCTAAGAAAAGTATACCCAATCTTGCGGTCTTTGTCAAGGAAAAATCCGAAAAAAGACCTCTCCGTCTGGAATTTTCGGAGATGTCGGGGGCAAAGTTTTTGGTTATGGGTTGATTTTTTGTCGAAAAGATGGTATACTGTATAGCAAGAAACTCAAACACAGGAGACCCCTATGCAGACCAAAAGAAGCTCGTTTACCGGAAAGCTGGGATTCGTTCTGGCGGCGGCAGGCTCTGCCGTTGGCCTTGGAAACATCTGGCGCTTTCCCTATCTTGCCGCGAAATACGGCGGCGGTATCTTTTCACTCCCAGATCGCTTCCTTGAAGTCAACTTTGGCGTCCCCCTGATGGTGACCGAGATCGCCATCGGT
>JAZSKO010000258.1:0-16188 GCA_045534875.1 Eubacteriales bacterium
GAGTTGTCAGGAGCTTTTGTCTTCCTAAGACCGCTTGGCCTCCGACTTTGCATCACGCACGCAAGACGCTCAAGCCCCATACCCGTGTCGATGTTTTTCTGCGTCAGCTCGGTGTAGGTGCCGTCGCCCATGTTGTTAAACTGGGTGAAGACGTTGTTCCAGATCTCCATGTAGCGGTCGCACTCGCATCCGGGCTTGCAGTCGGGAGAGCCACAGCCGTACTTTTCGCCACGGTCAAAGTAGATCTCGGAGCAAGGACCGCAGGGGCCTGTTCCATGCTCCCAGAAGTTGTCGGCCTTGCCGAGACGCACGATGTGCGCGGGATCAACGCCAACGCGGTTGACCCAAATGTCGTAGGCCTGCTCGTCGTTCTCGTAGATCGAGGGCCAGAGCAGCTCCGAGGGGATCTCCAAGGTGACGGTGAGGAATTCCCATGCCCAGAGGATCGCCTCCTCCTTGAAGTAATCGCCGAAGGAGAAGTTACCCAGCATCTCAAAGAAGGTGCCGTGACGGGCGGTGTGTCCCACGCGCTCGAGGTCAGGAGTGCGGATGCACTTCTGGCAGGTGGTCACCCGACGGCGGGGAGGCTCCTCCTCACCCGGGAAAAACTTTTTCATGGGCGCCATGCCGGAATTGATGAGCAAGAGGGATTTATCGTTGATGGGAACGAGAGGATAGGAGGGAAGTCGCAGATGCCCCTTGGATTCAAAGAAGGCAAGGTATTTCTCTCTCAGTTCATTAAGGGATGTCCATTTCATAGCCAAAAAATCCTTTCGGTTTGCGTCTTCTTGCGAGCCAAAGGCAGGCAAGTCAAATTTTAATCAAATTTTATTATATCACAAAAGCCCTATCCTGTCAAGAAAAATTCAAATTTTCTTTCCCTCGGACAAGGGGAGGGGTACGCCGTCGAGGATGGCCTCGACGAGGGCTTCTCCCCGATAGACCAGCTTCAAGGAGAAGAAGGTGTCGCGCGTTTCCAAAAGCTCCAAAAAGATGCGGTCGCCCTCCCACATGGGAAGGGTGAGGAAGCGACGCTTGGCGATCCATTCCAGCTCCCCCTCATCGCAGGGGTGTTGGTCGCCCGTCCACGCGTCGGCGGTGAACAGATGCATATACTCACAGGGGTAGATATCCGAGACGAAGGTGACGATGCCTCGGAAGCGATAGGAGGTCAGGGTGAGCCCCGTCTCCTCGCGTACCTCGCGCAAAAGACACTCCTCAGGACTTTCTCCGTCCTCAAACTTGCCGCCCACGCCGATCCACTTGTCGCGGTTCTCGTCGGCCTCCTTTTTCGTTCGGTGGAGAAGCAGATATTCCTCTCCCCGTTCCAAATAGCAGAGCGTGGTCAATTTACGCATCGAGCCTTTCCTTTCGCACATACAGATTGAGATCCCAAGCGGGGATGCCGCCGAAGCGCCGCAGATAAAAGCCCTGATAGGCGGGATGGTCGCGGTGGATCTGCAAGGGCAGGGCAAACAGGTCCTCGTTTCGGTGGTAGAGCGAGACCAACAGGGTGGGGTGACTTGCCTCGATCGTCTCTCTCGACCCCATGAGCGCCTCTTTTTCCGAGCCCTCCACGTCGTACTTGATATAGTCCACGCGCGCGCCATCCAACAGCGAATCCAAGGCCTCACCGTTCAATTCGACCGTCTTCATCGGACGGGATGACAGCACCTCGGAGCGGTTCTCTCCCACCGACGCGTTGCGGTTTCCGCTTCCGTCAAAGACCAGCGTCTCCCGACCGCTCCAAGCCGCCGCCTGCACAGGCAAGACATGGGTGCGGGTCTCGGTGGAGGCGTATTCCGAGAGCTTTCGGAAATTGCGACGGTCGGGCTCGACTGCAAGAACGCGGTCGGGACGTGCGCCTGCCTCCAAGAGCTCGCGCACCGTGTCCCCCGTGTAAGCCCCCAGATCGGCAACCGCGCAAAGCTCATGCGGACGAACGAATCGCGAAAGTGCCTCCAAGGGATCGCTCACAGATGCCAGAAGGGTGTGGATATCCCCCGTGATCTTGTAGCGGATCACCGCGTCAAAGACCTCACGCGAGGGTGCGTCACAGAGCAGATTCCGCGCTTCCAACAGCTCATCGGTGTGCGCCGCGAGGAAGTCCTCGTCGAAAAGCCCGTCCCCAAACACGGGAACGTCGGGCGCGTAAAGCTCGGACTCGCGAGCAATGGCGAGGACGTTCTCCAAAACGTCGGGCAGGGAGGTGGCGAAGGCCACCAGCACGATCACGTTTTCCGCGCCGTAAGCCTCTCGAATCTCGCGCCACGTCTGTACGCGCATACCGTGAAAGCTCTGTCCGCGCACGAATCCGTCGCTGGCAAAGACCGCCGAGACCGTGATCCCTCGCTCGGCGCAAACGGCCAAAATCTTATCGCCGCCGTTCCCCATGCCGTACAAAACCACGGTCTTGTCGGTCGCTTGCAGATGCCGCCATAGCGGCGTCACAGATGTCCCCATCCAGTCCATTTGTTGCGTACTCCTTGGTTTTTTTTCACAAAGCCGTTGACTTTTTCGGCTTTTTGGTATATACTGTTTCCAAAAGCCACCCCAAAGCAAGCGCGCGGTGGCGGAAAGGAAACGAATATGGATTGTTTGTTTTGTAAGATCATAGCAGGGGAGATCCCCTCCACGAAGGTGTATGAAAACGAGTGGGTGTACGCCTTCCGCGATATCAACCCCATGGCTCCCGTTCACGTTCTCGTCGTTCCGAGACGGCACATCTGCTGTGCGGATCGCGTGGATGCTACCAACAGCGATCAGGTGGCGAAGGTGTTTGAGGCCATCCCCGCCGTTGCCGAGGCTGAGGGCCTGACCAATGGCTATCGCATCATCAACAACTGCGGAGAGGATGCCTGCCAGACCGTCAAGCACCTGCATTTCCACGTTCTCGGCGGCAAAAAGCTGCCGGATCAGATGGCGTAAGCCGAAATCGAACAGACCAGCGGATAGCAAATGTGCGCCCAAGCCGATCATCGGTTGCGCGCACATTTGCTATTTTTATGTAGGATCAGTAGAACAGGCTCAGAATGCTTCTGCGGAGCTTCGCCTTCTTCTTGTCGGCCGAAGCCTTCGCGATCACCGCGGTCACAACAGCGGTGGCGGCAACAGCCGCGATGATGGGAGCGTTCTTCTTCACGGTAGTCACGATCTTTTCCTTGGTTTCGGGATCGATCTTTCCGCGAAGCAGATCGCGAACGGCAGATCCGGTGGATTGCTCGGCATCCTCCACGATCTCAACCTCGTCGCCCTCGTCCTCGTTACAGCCCTCCACGTCACAGCACTCCTCACCGTCGTCCTCGACGTTCTCCTCGTCCTCGTCACAAACCTCGCAGTTGACCTCCTCGTCCTCCACGGAACGGGTCTTGACAGCGTTGCTGATGATGCGAAGGATCACGGCGACAACGATAATGACACCAGCAAACGCGGCAACCACATACAGGTGTTGCCAACGGAAGGGGCCAACGCCCACGAGCTGATAGCCCATTTCATGCATAATCACGTAAGCCAACGCGCCGATCAAGCTCGCGAACACGCCGATGTAGCCAATCAGGCGCGAAGCAAGGCGCAGACTTCTGGATTTCCTATTATCCATCTTCTTTCCTCCAATCAGTAAAAAACAATCGGAACCACTACTATATCATAACACGAATTTGAAATCGTGTCAAGAGAAAAACCGAAAAAACCGCAAAAATGTTTCGTCGAAAAGCCTTATAGCTGCAAGGCAAACAGGACGTGGTCAAGGCTTTCGAGCTTTTCCAGCTTCTCCTTGATCGACACGCGCTTGGGGATGCGGATAAGTGCCTCGATGCCCACGTTTCCGGCCGTTCCGCTACGGGGAGAGGTGACTTGGATCTCACGGGCATCCATGGACTCGGAGAGGGTCTTGGTCAGCTCCCGCACCGCGTCCACCGAGTCGATCTCCATGTAGAAAAAGACGCGCTGACGCTTGCTGTTCATCAGCCCCTCCACCTTGGAGATCAGGGTGAAGGTGAGGGACACCAGAAGGGCGGCGATGAGAGCCCCCTCGTAGAATCCCGCGCCGATGGCAAGACCGATCATGGCGGTCACCCAAAGACCGGCGGCCGTGGTGAGCCCCGTGATCTGCTGGTTGCCCTTTTTGAGAAGGATCGTGCCCGCGCCCAAAAATCCGATACCGCTCACCACCTGCGCCGCGATCCGCATGGGATCCGCCCAAGAAATGCCCATCACGCGCACGATAAACACGCCGAGGATGGTGGAAAGAGCGGCACCGATGGCGACCATCATGTGGGTACGAAGACCGGCGGCGCGACCGTGAGCCTCACGCTCCACGCCAACGATCGCGCCGCAGAGAGCGGCAAGAGCCAAGCGCAAAAGCGCCGTGAGAAGGGTCAATTCTCCCAACCAAGCGCCCCATTCGGTTTCGATCAACAAAGACATAGCGTCTCCTTTCCGAGCAACGAAGCCCACGCAACATTCTATCATCCTCATTATACACCATCCGCCCCTGTTTTGTCAAGCGTCGGCGAAAAGATCGCCAAAAAAGCGCAAAAGGGACGGCGTGCTGGCAGAAACGGGCAGAAAAAGGACGGACGGGATTGACAATTCCCCCAAACCGTGGTACAATAACAGAAAGAGGTCGAGGACCGACCGACGGAAGGAGAGAACAGAAATGCCGTTTATTGATACCATGACGAACATTCGCATCAGCGAGGAGAAGGAGACGATCTTAAAGCAAAAGCTGGGGGAGGCGATCTCCTTGTTCCCGGGAAAGAGCGAATACTGGCTGATGCTTCGCTTTTGCGAGGGGGAGCATATGTGGTTTCGGGGCTACAAGAGCATTCCGATGGCGATGGTGGAGGTCAAGCTGTTTGGCGGAGCGGAGGCCGACACCTGCAACCGCATGACCGAGGTGATCTGCCGCCTGTTTGAAGAGGAGCTTGGCATCAAGCAGGAGCACGTCTACGTCAACTACACCTTCTCGGAGGTCTGGGGCTGGAACGGGGAGAATTTTTGAGAAAAAAACAACGACAGCAAGCAAAAGAAGGCAACAACCCAAACGAGGGGTGTTGCCTTCTTCGTTATAGCAGAACCAACTTACCAAGCCGTGGGAACGCCGTTAACGTAGTGCCAGTAGTTGCTCTCCGTATCGGTTGGTTGGGTTTCGGAGTAGTAATAGCGGGTGGCGGAGGAGAGATAAGAGTTTTCAGAACCAATTTGAACCTTGCTCCAATCGTCTGCCGTACCGCCGTAATATACGGTGTTCAGGTTTGTGCAATCGTAGAACGTATACTCGCCGATGCTCGTCACATTATATGGAATCGTGATGCTCGCAAGGCTCATGCAACCAGAGAACGTAGACTTGATGATGCTTGTCACGCTATTGGGAATGGTGATGTTCGCAAGACTTGTGCAATTGCGAAACGCATACTCCCCGATACTTGTCACACTATTAGGAATGTCTATGCTTGCAAGGCTCGTGCAACCATAGAACGCATACTCGTCGATGCTCGTCACGCAATCGGGGATCGTAATACTCGCAAGGCTCATGCAATAACAGAACGCACACTCGCCGATGCTCGTCACGCTATCAGGGATCGTAATACTCGCAAGGCTTGTGCAACCATAGAACGCATACTGATATATCGCATATTTTTTTCCATTATAGTTTTCGGGCAACATCAGATTGGTTTCATTACCCGTGTATCCCATCAAATAACACGTGTCGCTATCTTCATAGAAGACATAACCGCTGGCATCCGTCCACAATTTGCTTGCCGTTTCTTTAGAGGTGTAAACTACTCGTGCGTAATATGCAACATAGCCATAGTCAGATGATTCCTTTGTGATCGGGAGTGAAGAAAGGTTGTAAACCTCGATCAATTTGTAGCAATAGCTGAACGCATAACTGTCGATGCTTGTTACGCTATTTGGAATCGTGATGCTGGTAAGACTTATGCATCCTTCGAACGCAGATTCGCCGATGCTTGTCACGCTATCCGAGATCGTGACGCTCGTCAGTTCCGTGCAACTGTTGAATGAATACTGATTTATCGCATACTTCTTTCCATTGCAGCTTTCTGGTAATATCAGATTGGTTTCATTTCCCATGTAGCCAATCAAATAGCAAATGTTTCCATTTTCATAGAAGATATAACCGTTGGCATCCGTCCATAATTTGCTTGCCGTTTCTTTAGAGGTATAAACCGCTTGTGCGTAATATGCAACGCCTCCATAGTCGGATGATCCCTTTGTGATTGGGAGTGAAGAAAGGTTGTACACCTCGATCAATTTGTAGCAAGCACCGAACGCATAGTTGCCAATGCTTGTCACGCCATTTGGAATCGTGATGCTGGTAAGACTTATGCATCCGTTGAACGCAGATTTACCGATGCTTGTCACGCTATCCGAAATCGCGATGCTTGTAAGTGATTCGGAAGAGGCGAATGCATACTCGCCGATACTCGTAACAGAATATTTATCTATTTCTTTCGGAATGTTGATCTCGGTATCCGTACATGTGCCTATTCCCACGATTGTGCAGGAGACACCATCTTCGTTGACCTCGTAGGCAAGCCCCGAGGAATAAACGATAGGATCTTCGGGCGTGGACGGAGAATCGGGGTTAGTCGGTGTGGAGGGAGTGTTGGGTGTAGTAGTCTCGCCTTGCTCTGTGGTGCTTGGCTTGGTTTCTGTACTGGGCGTATTTGGTGTCTCATCACACGCCGCAAAGAGTGCTAAACAGCAGAGCAGAAGGGCAATTAGGATTGCGTACGGTTTTTTCATGGCTTTTTCCTCCAAAAAATAAAATAAAAAGGTGCGCCAACCGGAGTCAGCGCACCGAAAAACGCAAACTCCAATTGTCGCCAAACAAGTTGAAATCGAACGAGGAAAAAGCCTTTTGCCACACCCAACTTCGCGGAATTTGCATTTTTACCAAATTCTAAAAAGCTAGGTGTGGCGAAAAAAGGTACACCTCTCCCAAGGGGAGGACTACCTCGTTCAAATATATTCAACTTGTTTGGCATCCTCATTATAGCACAACTTTTTCCTTTTGTAAAGTCTTTTTTTCTTATACAAACAAAAAAGCCCAAGCAATCTCCCCCGTAGGGGATTGCTCGGACTTTTCTTTTTTTACATTCTCCCGTAGATCTGATTATACCGTCGGAACTGCTCGCGGTTGATGCCGCCCAGCTGCTCGCGCGTGATGCGATAGCTCCAGTTTCCTTCGCTCTTGCCGGGGGTGTTGAGGCGCGTGTCGCGTCCAAAGAGCAACAGGTCTTGGATCGGCAGGATCAGAAGCCCCGCGTGGCTGGCGAACATCGAGCGAAGCAGGGCAGGATAGCATTTGTTCCAGTCCTCGCCCTCGTAGCCGAAGTATTCGAGGAGACGGGCGCGCTCCTCGTCGCTGATCTCCCAAACGTAGCCGAGCAGGGTGTTGTTGTCGTGCGTTCCCGTGTAGGCTACGCAATTTTGGATGTAATGATGCGGACGGTGCGGCGAATCGGCGTCATCGAGGAAGCCGAACTGCAACACGCGCATGCCCGGGAAGCCGCTCTTGTCCACCAAGGCCTGCACCTCGGGGGTGATGTCGCCCAGATCCTCGGCGATGATGCGCTTTCCTCTGCACAAGGGACGAATGGCTCGGATCAGCTTCATCCCCGGCCCCGGCATCCATTTGCCGTTCCGCGCGGTCTTTTCTCCCGCAGGGATGGCGAAATAGGATTCCAGCCCTCGGAAATGGTCGATGCGAACCCCGTCGAACAGCTCCAGCATAAAGCGCATCCGCTCGCGCCACCAAGCAAAGCCGTCCTGCTCCATTGCCTCCCAATCGTAGAGGGGATTTCCCCAAAGCTGACCGTCCTCGGCGAAGTAATCGGGCGGAACGCCTGCCACCGCCGAGGGAAGGTTCTCGCGGTCAAGCTGGAACAGGTGTTGGTTTGCCCAGACGTCGGCGCTGTCGTAGGCAACGTAGATGGGAATATCCCCGATGATGCGAACGCCGCGACGGTTGGCATAGCGCTTGACCTCCATCCATTGACGGTGCGCCTCATATTGTGTGAATTGCCAGACCCACAGGCTCTCGGCGTCGGGGGTGTCCACGTCCCATTCGTTCCATTCGCGATCCCCATTCGCCGCCTTCAAGGCCATGAAGCGGCAGAAGCGATCGGTTTCGGGATGCTTTTCCAAAAATCTCTCCACCACGGCCCTCTGATCGGCAAACCGACCGGCGGCAAGGGCGAGCAGGTCGAAGCGCTCGCGATCCAAACGGTCAAATTCGCAGGCGTAGGGGCTTTTTTGCTTGGCGGCGGCAAGCTCCTCCTTTGAGAGCAATCCCCGCTTGAAAAGCGTGGGGAGGTCGATGAATCGCGGATTGATGCTGAACGCTCCCGTGGATTTATAGGGGGAGTTGCAATCGTCGGGGAGGCAGAAGGGAAGCACCTGCCAGTAGCCAAAGCCGCAATCGGCCAAAAAATCCACCCACTCGCGCGCGGGATCACCGAAGGACCCCTCGGAGTATTCTCCCCACAGGGAGGAAACGTGCATCAGCACGCCACTTTTTCGTTCCATAGATCAACGCTCCTGTTCCGCCGCCAACGGCGGCAAATGGTTTTCTGCCTACATTGTATCACGAAATCCTGCATTTTGCAATCGCTTTTCCCCGAAAATCCGAAAAAATGGAAGAAAACCGAAAAAAACCGAAATTACGTCTTGACAAAATGCTCAAATTTTCATATAATGTATTAGTAAAAACGACAAAAGCAATGATCGAAAGGATAGTTCAAGTCATGGGAATCAAGGTTGTAAAGTTTGGAGGCTCGTCCTTGGCGGATGCCGGACAGTTTTGCAAGGTAGCCGATATCGTGAAAGCCGACCCCTCGCGTCATTACGTGGTGGCCTCCGCCCCCGGAAAGCGCTTTTCCGCGGACGTGAAGGTGACCGATATGCTCTACCGTTGCTACGAGATGGCGAAGAATCGCGAGGATATCACCGAATATTTCGGACAGATCGCGGATCGCTACAACGGCATCATTCGGGATCTGGGGCTTGATTTTGATATTACGGGCGAATTGGAGTATATCCGCAACGGCATCCAGCATCACACGGGACGCGATTTCGCCGCCAGCCGCGGAGAGTATCTCAATTCGCTGATTTTGGCGAAGTTCTTGGGCTTTGCCTTCATCGACGCCGAGTCGGTGATCTGCTTCAAGGACAACGGTCTCTACGACGAGGAGCGCACCAACGAGCTGATGCGCGCGGAGCTGAAAAAGCACGAATACGCTGTGATCCCCGGATTTTACGGTGTGATGCCGAACGGCACCATCAAGACCTTCAGCCGCGGTGGCTCGGACATTACCGGCTCGATCGTGGCAAGAGCGGCAGAGGCCGAGCTCTACGAGAACTGGACCGACGTTTCGGGCTTCCTCATGGCAGACCCCCGCATCGTCAAGAATCCCAGACCCATCCGCACCGTGACCTACCGTGAATTGCGCGAGCTTTCCTACATGGGCGCAACGGTGCTGCACGAGGATGCCATCTTCCCCGTTCGCAACGCGGGTATTCCGATCAACATTCGCAACACCAACGAGCCGGACGCGCCCGGTACGATGATCGTGTCGGCTACCTCGGATTACGACAAGGACACCGTCATCACCGGTGTGGCAGGCAAGAAGGGACTTTCGGTCATCACCATCGAGAAGGATATGATGAACGCCGAGATCGGCTTCGGACGCCGCGTGCTGGATGTGTTGGAGGACAACGGTATCTCCTTTGAGCATCTCCCCTCGGGCGTGGACACCATGAGCGTGGTAGTTCCCACGCAGGCCTTGGAGGAGCATCGGGAAAAGGTCTTGGCCTCCATCAACAAGAGTGTTCACCCCGACAGTGTGGTGGCCGAGGACGGCTTGGCTCTGCTTGCCGTGGTGGGACGCGGCATGGTCAAGGCCAGAGGAACGGCGGCAAGGGTCTTCAACGCCATCTCGAACGCAGGCGTGAACATCCGCATGATCGACCAAGGCTCGAGCGAGTTGAACATCATCGTGGGCGTGGAGGAGAGAGACCTCGAAAAGGCGCTCGACGCGATCTATTCCGAGTTCGTCAAGGATTGATTTGTCGCAGGATCTTTTAAACACGATACAAAAAAGGACAGGATTGGAAACGATCCTGTCCTTTTGTCGGTTCTAAACGAAATATTGCGGGGAAACCGGCGTTGCTTTTTGGCGCTTCTGTCGAAAAAGATGTGCAATCTATCCAAAAAACAAGAAAAAAACTTGACAGGCAAAAAGGGGGGTGCTATAATACGCAAAAACATTTGACCGACCGTCCGACGAGAAAAGGAAAGGAAGGTAGATGAGATGAATACCGAGATCCTTGTGAATCGACATTTGAGTGAGGCGCTTACCAAGCGAATCCGAGAGATCATGGGTGAGAACGATCCCCCTCTTTTTGCTGTTCTGAGTAGCATTGGAAGGCAGAAGACCTATCGGGATCAGCTTTTGATCGTAAGCGCAGATCGCCTCTTATCGTATTGTCCGGAGGAGGACCGCGTGGAGGTTGAGCTATCCTTTTGCGATCTGGAGGAGGTCCTTTGTAAGCGGATGTACGGAAACGGCATGATCCGTGCGCGCAGAAAGGGCGAGGATACACCGATCGAGGTCTTTCGCTTTCCTCTCGACGTTGCCTCCCTCTGTGATGCCGCAGTCGGGTTTATGCGCGCTCGCATGGCGGGGGATTTCGTTGAGGATGCAATGGAGGCGGTAAACGGTGCTTTTTTGAAGCAACTTTCCCTTTGTCCTAAATGCGGAAGGATGCTCAGCGCACCCGGCGTTCCTTGCGTGCAATGCATGAATAAGCGTACCCTGCTCAAAAAGCTGGTGCGATATATCAAGCCCGAAACTCGTATTTTGCTGATCTCGGTGCTGATTGCAGTGGTGACAACGGCTTTGACGTTGCTCCCTCCGCTTTTGACGAGGACGCTGGTGGATGATATCCTTCCGAACGCGCGAAGAGATTTGCTGGCTTGGGTCGCGTTTTCCTTGATAGGGGTCCATTTCGTGCAATACGGATTATCCGCTGTACGCGGATACCTTTTGCGTGGGGCAGGAAACCGCATCGTCACAGCCATTCGTTGCGACGTGTATCGGAAGGCACAGTACCTTCCCATGCGGTTCTATGATAAGACCTCTACCGGCTCGGTGATCAACCGTATCAGCAGCGATACCGCCACCCTGCAAGCCTTTATGCTCCGCATGACGCAGGAGGTGGTGGTACAGCTATTCAAGCTGGTAGGCATCGTGGTGGTGATGCTCTGCATCAACTGGAGGCTCACCCTCCTGTCGCTCTTTCCTGTTCCCTTGGTGGTTCTGGGCTCGCGTATCTTCCGAAAGCGGATCGCGCCCTATTACCGTCGCATCTGGCGCAGATCCACGAGCATGACCTCGGTGCTGACCGACAGCATCCCGGGCATCCGTGTGACCAAATCCTTTGCAAACGAGGAGAACGCCACCGAACGCTTTGCCGATCGGGCAGAGGAATGGGAAAGGACAAGCACCAAGGCAGGCGTGATCCTGAATATATACCCCTCCGTTGTGAATTTTCTGATCAACCTCGGCTCGGTGGTGATATGGAGCTTGGGGGGCAATCTGGTGATCGACAGCCTCACTCTGGGGCAGGCAGGTCTCTCGGTTGGTGTATTGGTTTCCTTTATCTCATATGCCTCCCTGTTTTACGGCCCCGTTGATTTCTTTGCCAATCTTTCGGATTCGGTGCAGAACGCGGCGGCTTCCACCGAGCGGATCCTGGATATTCTCGACGCCGAGGCCGAGCATGATTTCGGCAAGGGAAATACCGCGGTTGACATGGGTGGACGGATCGAGTTTCGGAACGTCAGCTTTTCCTTCGACCGCACCAAAAAGGTGCTGAAAAACATCAATCTGGTGATTGAGCCGGGCGATGTCGTGGGGGTCGTGGGAACCACGGGCTCGGGAAAATCCACATTGGTCAATCTCTTGCTTCGGTATTACGATCACTATGAGGGGCAGATCACCGTGGACGGTGTGGATATCCGACAGATCGATATGCAATATTATCGGTCGAGCATCGGCTTCGTTCAGCAGGAGCCCATGATGTTCCACGATACCATCTACAACAACATTGCCTACGGAACGGGCGAGTTTACGGTGGATCAGGTGATCCACGCCGCCGATATTGCCAACGCCCACGAGTTTATCATTCGCCAGCCGGATGGCTACGATTCGGTGCTGGGTGAGCGCGGTGTCGGCTTGTCCGGAGGAGAGAGACAGCGTCTCTCGATCGCCCGAGCCGTTTTGCGCGATCCGCGTATGCTGGTATTCGATGAGGCCACCGCCTCGGTGGATTCCGAGACCGAGCATCTGATCCAATCGGCCATCGAGCAGCTCATCAGCGGAAGGACCACCATCATGATCGCGCACCGTCTGTCCACCCTTTCCAAGGCCAATAAGATCGTGGTGGTGGATAACGGAAGCATCATTGAATGCGGAACACCTGCGGAATTGATGGAGAAAAAGGGAAAATATTATCGCTTAGTACAGATCCAATCCATGTCGGAGCAGGTGGCGCAATCCAAGAAAGAGGAGCATTTGGAATAAGAGAGGAGGACGGAAGGATGGCAAGGATCTATGTGAACGGAGAGAGGGACACGATCCGAAGAACGGGGTTCTGTCAGGTCTGTCTGACGGTTGGAGATGGAGAGCGTTACGAGGAGCTGGAGCCAAGACGTCTGTTTCCCATCAGTCGGCAGAATGTCTACATCTCTCTTTTGGATAAAAATGAGCGAGAGGTCGCTCTGATCCGCGATCTGAGTGAATTGGACGAGGAATCGCAGGGGGCGCTGCTTGCCTGCTTCGACGAATACTATCGGATCCCCAAGATCCAACGGCTTCTGGAATGCGAGGAGCGTCCGGGCGTTTTGAAATGGAGAGTGGAGACCGACCGTGGTTGCGTGGCCTTTCACATTCGCAATCGCCATCACGACATCAAGCGGCTGGACGATGGAAACCGCATCCTGATCCGCGATTCCGAGGATAACCGCTACGAGATCCCCGATTGTGAAGCCTTGGACGCGCATAGCCGTCGTCTGTTGCTTTCCTATATTTGATTTCGGTTAACAAGCAACCGCCCTGCATCCAGTTGGATGCAGGGCGGTTTTTGTATGCGGGTCAATCGGGAACAACGGAAAGGGTCATTTTGCATCGCTCGGTGCGCGCGCCGTGGATCTCGATGAGATAGTCGATGTAAAGTGTCCCCTCGGTGAGCAGACGGTTGGAGATCTCCAAGGTCTGCACGCAGACCTCAAAAGCAGAGAAGGGGGTGTTGTAAACGCAAACGTGCCGACGCTTCGCTTCAAACACCAAGGCGGTGTTCACGGGACCCGAGCGGAGCATGGTGACCAGCGAGGGGTTGGCGCGATCAAAGCCGATCTTGGTGGTGGAGCCCTCCATGCCGGTCAATTCGCTCTCGTCGTAGACCAGATCCACACGATGGGTGGTGCCGACCAAGCGTCCCTCCATCATCATCTCGGCCTCCTCGGGGTCGTCATCGGGCTCGGCTGGGGTGGATTCTTCAAGGGATTCGTCGTAGTCGTATTCTTCGTCCTCGATCGCCTCGCCGTCGGCGGCGAAAAGCGGCATGGCGATCCCTCGACGCCATGTTTGAATGGTGATCCGTACGTTTTGTCTGGTCAACATGATGATTGTCTCCTTCGAAGTAGCTCGTTTACGCGCATCACGGCGGCTTGCGTCTTGGCGTCGGGGATCTCGCCCGCCATCACCATGTCCACAAGGCGCGAAAGCGGGATGCGAACGGTGGAAAGAAATTCGTCCTCGTCGGGATCGGTCTCACCCTCGGTCAGATCCTCGGCAAGGTACATCTCGATCACCTCGTCCAGGATCGCAGGGGAGGTGTAGATGCGCCCCAGATGGGTGAGCCTTCCGCAACGGCAGCCGGTCTCCTCGCGCAATTCGCGCAGGGCCGCCTCGGCGCGATCCTCGTCGGGGCTATCCAATTTTCCGGCAGGGATCTCGGTCAGGATCTCGGCGCGAGGGTAGCGGTATTGGCGCACGCAGGCCACCGTTCCGTCTGCGAACAGGGGAAGCACGCAGACCGCTCCGATGTGTCGCACATATTCGCGCATGGCGGGTCTGCCGTCGGGCAGGGCGATCTGATCCCGATACAGATGCACCACGCGTCCGTCGAACAAAAACTCCGACGAGACGCAGGTCTCCTTCATGCGCAGATATTCGCTGTCGTGGGTGGTTGGTTCTTGTGACATACGGGATTTCTCCTTTTCGTTTACTGCATATAGTATACCACAAAAAGAAAGTTTTGTAAAGGGCTTGCAAAACACTCTTTTTTTTGCTATAATGAACGAAAGAAATTGTCAAAGGGAGGGGACGGTATGCCTTGTCGGGAGGAGGATCTTCGAAGCGCGCGTCTTTTGGGGATGCGAGGCTTGGAGCGATTGAAGAACGCGCACGTGGCGGTCTTTGGCGTGGGCGGCGTGGGCGGCTACGCCTGTGAGGCCTTGGCGCGGGCAGGCGTGGGAGAGTTGACGCTGGTGGACGCGGACACCGTCTCGCTCTCCAATATCAACCGTCAGATCATCGCCCTGCATTCCACGGTCGGACGTCCCAAGGTTGAGGTGATGCGGGAGCGGATCCGAGACATCAACGCCGATTGCGTGGTGCACGCGGTGCAGGCCTTCTATCTGCCCGAGAACGCCGACGATATCCCACTGGATGGCTTCGATTATGTGTTGGACGCGGTGGACACCGTGGCGGCGAAGGTGGAGCTTGTTTGCCGCGCCGAGCGAGCAGGCGTTCCGATCCTATCGGCGATGGGGGCGGGGAATCGCCTGTGCGCCGAGGGCTTTGCCGTGACCGATCTGTTCGCCACCCAAGGCTGTCCCTTGGCGCGAGTGATGCGGCAGGAGCTTCGTCGGCGAGGTATCCAACGCCTGTCCGTTGTCTTTTCAAGCGAGCCTGTGGCGTCCATCCCCGACGACGCGCCGATCGAGGAGACCGACGGTCGCCGCTCGCCCGGCTCTCTTTCCTATGTTCCCGGTGTGGCGGGACTGATCATGGCGGGCGAGGTGATCCGCCATCTTTCGGGTCTTACCCCTCGCCACGGATCCTCCCATCGTGCTTGAAAGGTGCTTTTTTATGAAACAGAAATGGTCTGCCTTGGTGCGGTCTCCGCGCTTTCCGTTGTACCTCTGCTCGCTCTTGCTTCTCGTCGCCCATTTCTTCCTGCCGATGGATCACTCGGACGACGGCTGGTTTCGCGAGATACTGGCAGGGGACAAGGCCACGTTCTCCACGTGGATTGACTACCTTTCCGAGCGGTACGAGATCTGGACCTCACGGCTTGCCACCGAGGGGATCATGATCGTCCTGCTCCGCTATCCCATCCTGTTCCGCCTGTGCAACGCGGCCGTGGCGATCGCGGCTCTGTTCCTCTTTGAGGATCTTTGCAACCCCGAGCGAAGCTACGCGAAGAACGTCATTCTGTCGATCTGCCTGTGTCTCTATCCCGTCTGGCTCTTTGGAGAGGTTGGCTGGGCGGCCACCTCGCTGACCTATCTCTGGACGCTGACGGCGGCGATCATCGCCTGTCGCCCTGCCGTCTTGGAGCTGCAAGGGAGAGAGGTGCGCGTGGGTGGATACGCGCTGTCCCTCTTTGCCTTGGTGTTCGGCGCGTTTCAGGAGCAGGTCTGTGCCGCCTTGGTGATCCTGATGCTCGCGTCGGCTCTCTACCGCTCGATCGCGCAACGAAAAGTGCCGATCTATCAGATGATCGGGCTTCTTCTGTGCGGTGTGATGCTGGTCTACACCTTCACCTGTCCCGGAAACGACAACCGAACCGCCATCGAGACGCTGACGTGGTTTCCCGAGTACCCCACCTTCTCGCTATTGAAGCAGGTGGAGATCGGCTTTTCCACCATGATGCGCGCGATGTTCTTAGAGCCAACGGTCATCACGCCCGTGTTCTGTCTGGTTCTCGCCGTTACGGTCTGGGTCAGGCAAAGCGCCCCTTGGAAACGGGTGCTGGGATGCTTACCGTCCCAGACAATTGCCCTGTAGTTTTCCCGGTCGCTGTCACCTTCCGTGCTGAAGAACAGGACCCGGGAATCTTTGTCCAGACCCAGTTCCTCCCGGATGTCTG